>QQUD01000764.1 GCA_008501785.1 Chloroflexota bacterium | reverse complement strand
GCGGTTTGCGGGAACATAAAAAATACAAATTAGCGCATCAAGTTGCGCGGAATCATCTGGAGCAGGTTGCGGCCGTTTTCAAAGAGACCGGTACGTTTGGGGAGAATTATGCGCCGGAAACGACCGCTCCCGGTAATCCTGCCAAAAAAGATTTTATTGGTGCGACTGGCGTATCGCCGATCAGCATTCTATTAGAGCATATCATTGGCGTTCGTGCCGATTGGCCACAGCGGCGTGTTTATTGGGAAAGGCTGCTGGATACGGATGAGCCGTATGGTATCAAAAATCACCCGCTGGGACCTGACGGCACGGTTGATTTGATTGGGGATGCCACTAAAATAACAATTACGACAGACACGCCTTTTACGCTGGTGATGCGAGATAAGGAACAGAGTTTACAAACGGCCGTTCCGGCTGGGACGACTGAGATTGATTTGAGTTAGAAGGACAGAGTGATGAGTGATGAGTGGTTAGTGATTAGTAAAAACTACTCACTAATCACTAACCACTTATCACTTTTTACTAAAAATGCCTCACTTAACCGTCGCCACCATTAATGTGCGCAATCGCGCAGACCGCTGGTTAAAGCGGCGTCACCTGTTGGTGGCACAGTTGGTGGATGCTGCGCCAGATTTGATCAGCTTGCAGGAGTTGAGCTTTCCAATAGGGCAAGGGCGTTGGCTGCGCAATCAGATTAATGCGCGGGTGTCGGGGGATTCAAAACGGCCGTATCGCCTCATCCAAAAACGCAAAGCACACCCCATTTTAGGATACACTGAAGGGATTGGCATTTTAACCAAACTGCCCGTGCTATATCACGAACATCTTGTATTGGGGTTTGGTGGGCGCATTGCCTTGCGGGTGAATGTTGAACTGCCGACACGGCAAACGGTAGATTTTGTTAGCGTCCATTTACACAGCAATGCGTTTGGCAGGGAAGAACGGCTGCAGCAGGTGGTTAAGCTGACCGGCTGGCTGCATGATCGGCGCTGGGTGCCTGTGCAGATTGTGGCCGGTGATTTCAATGAAGTGCCAAATGGTCTGGCAATTAATTTCATGAAACAATCATATCGCTCGGTTTACGAACTGCTACACGCGCATGAACCGTATGCAACGTATCCCACTGCTTTGGTGCCGCCCAAATCTGCTTATGATAATGTGCAAAGCCTGGGCTGGACTGGCTGTTTAGACTACATTTTCATCTCGCCAGCTATCCAAAAAGTTGTCAAAGCAGCTATTTTTTGTGATAAACCAGCAGAAGATGATGAGACGCTTTACCCTTCTGATCATGTAGGTATCGTCTCTACCGTTATTGTATAAATAAGTTGCTGCTCGAATTCTGAATGACTGTGATGCTTTTATCTTGGCAATTGTGTATAAAGGTAAGCGTTACAAAGGGGACAAAACAGCGTTTTGTCCTACGTTCGGAGGAGAAGCTGTGATTTTGGAAAAAGAGATTAATTCGATGGATGAAAAAGAAAAACAACAATTACCGAAGCCAATATATTCGATTGTGGCTCCGGTGCATAATGAAGAAGCTGTTTTGCATGAGCTGTATCGGCGCGTACATGAGGTGATGGAACAGACCGGTGAGCCGTGGGAAATGGTGCTGGTTGATGATGGCAGTCGGGACCGTTCGGCCGAGGTGATTGCAGAGCTGCATGAAAATGATCCGCGTGTGCGCGGCATTATTTTGTCACGTAACTTTACCTTCCAAATTGCAGTGACGGCCGGATTGGAACACACGTCCGGTGATGCGGTTGTGTTGATTGACGCCGATTTGCAAGATCCACCAGAAGTCATTCTGGAAATGATCAAGCATTGGAAAGAAGGGTACGAGGTTGTTTATGGGGTGCGCTCCAGCCGTGATGGGGAAACCTTATTTAAAAAAGTCACTGCCAAAGCGTTTTATCGCATCATTAATGGCATTACGGGTATCAAAATTCCGGTAGATACAGGTGATTTTCGGCTGATGGATCGGCTGGTGGTCAATTCGATTTTGGAAATGCCAGAGCATAATCGCTTTTTGCGTGGCATGGTGACGTGGGTTGGTTATAAGCAAATGGGTGTTTTTTATGAACGCCAATCCCGTTTTGCCGGTGAGACGAAGTTCACGGTGCGTCGCATGACGCGTTTTGCGATGGATGCGATTACGGGATTTTCTTACTTTCCGCTGCAATTGGCGACTTATTTTGGATTTGGAACGGCCGTTCTCTCCGTTCTCGCCATCATCCTTGTCATCATTCTACGCCTCTTCGGCCCAGGACAAGCGTTTTTCGGACAGGCCACCACCCTGGTCATGGTCCTGTTCCTGGGCAGCGTTCAACTCATCAGCCTGGGCATTGTTGGCGAATACTTGGGGCGTATTTATGATGAGGTAAGGGGACGGCCGTTATACCTCGTCAACAAAAAATATGGCTTTCAATTAGATGAGCAGGAAACAAACACCCAGAATTCCAAATGATATAGTTTGTTAACTTATGTGATCATCTGTGCTCTCTGATTTGAAAAATGGCTTGTATAGTATATTTTTGTTGTTGATGAATAGTGAACACATACTCAACATAAACCTCATTAAGATTTAGTAAGATATTAATAATTCTTAATGAGGTTTTTTCAACCCTTTTTATTCAAAAGGGAAAATACCCAAAATTACAGGAGTAATGCAGGAAAAAACCTATTCAAAAAATTCCTTAACTTATACGGAATAATTGACCAGTTTTTTCCAAACCTAATATCGAACATTTAGCTTCAAAAAATGCACTGTACAAATCTTCCATCCCATGGAGGGTAAGCATTCTCAGGCCAATTTTGGATCGGAAATTTTAATTTATAAGTTGCAGAACATAAGCCTGGTGTTTCACATCGTGCCCATCCACTTAAGTTTGATCCATCCGTCTCCCCTTCAAGGACGTATGTCTGCAATGCGGATGGTGGATCCCATGTGATAGGACCTGAGATGTACTGAAGTTCGCTATAAAAATAAAAATGGTCACTACCTTCTGCTGGTTTTGAAAGTGTTACATTTTGGTAAACTTCTAGAACTTCTGGAAACGGCTCCTCGCCAGGTTGAGTCGAGCACCAGATTGTAAGTTCCCCTAAATCTAACTCGCCACAACATTGGCAAGCATTTTGTTGCGCCTTTATCCAACCCCGCTCAGCCTTTGGTGCAAGAGAAAGCACGGTGTGATAAATTTGGGCTACTGACAAGCATGCAGCCCTCTTCAAGCTGTTCAAGGCACCTGGATATGCTCTAAAACATTCACCTTGCATGCGAAAGCGAAGAAGATCATCACAATACTCTTTAGTTTTATCGCATTTTTGATAACAACTGTCATGTTCTTTGCAGCTTACTATAAAGCTTGCCCTCCCAAAACTGTCTGGAGAATCAGTACATATATCGGATTCTTCCTCTTCATACCCTGGCCTTTTATCTTTTTCTTGGCCAAATTGACACATTCCATGACTATTCACTTCAGAACATGTGTCATCATAAATGCTCGAAGGCGTTCCAGCAAGGACGGCCAACTTCGTTCCGGCAAAACGAGATGTAATCGATAACGCAGCCATGCTTAACATGATACGCAGAATTTCGCGTCGAGAGGTTGCTTGGCTTAGAACACGTGTGTATTGATCAAACAAGTTTTGATTCATAATTTTACCCAACTACTAATTATGCTAAGGTAACAAGTTCATAGTTATCGGCGAACAAAGGGCAAATATAGGACAGTGCTTTCCTTTAACTTTATATCAGCCTCAAAACTGCCTTCTTCGTTACGGGGAGGGAATAAGATTGTTCCAATCAGAGAATCGGTATCTTGCATAGCGTTAACTTCCAACTCAGTATTTGTCTCAAACGTTACAGTATTATCTACTTTGGAGCCTGTTGAAATAATCCCCATTTCATGGAGTCCTGAATTTTCAGGATCCATGACTTGTAAACGTCCTGTCAAAACACCTTCATTATCGATCAGTGTTAACACAACACCAATTGATTCTTCATTGTATTGAACAGACCCTTTCCACATGCTCATTTCTTCAGCCATATATCCACCTCTTCTTTAGGAGAACGCAGCAAATAACTGCAAGTTTCACGATTCTGGGCAAAGTCGCGTTTGGACTACCATTGCAATTTTTGCAAAATTATCCCTTAAGGAACCCAGGTGCGAAACACCAAAGTTGTAAGCGAATTTATTTAACACTGTCATTTGCTTTAACCCGAAACCTTTCTTCGCCGTTAGTTCCTGTTGATACTTTCTGGAACAATCCCTTCGCCAACAGACTTATCAGTCCTTTGATAGCTTCCACGCCTCCTGCTACCGAACTGCCAACTGTCCCATCTTGGAGAATTAGTACTGCGGATGGTGTACCGGCCACTTGATAAGCTTTAGAAATCTCGTGATCCTGCTGTAGCAAAAAGTTAGCTAGGTGATGATCGCCAAACTTTGCTCTATTAGCTTCGGGAGTGCCACGGCTGATAATCGCTATTGTCAACAAATTTTCATAATCGTTCTGCCAGCGGACGAGATTTGGTAGAAAAGCAATACAAGGCCCACAATTCGGATCAATAAGTATCAGATAAACTGGCTTGCCATTCGCACATAACATGTCTAGTGTTCTTGAATTTCCCTCTAAATCTCTAAGACTAAATGGTGGTGCTTCTACCCCTACCGGCAAGCCGGTTTGTTTTGTAGTCAAGTTTGAATTAGAGGGAAAATTAGTTGATGAACTTGAACTACCTAGTAAGATTTTAGACTCAAGTGTCTCAATACGGAGTAACAAACGGCCGTTTTGTCGGAGCAAATGAATTAAAAACCATCCTTCTGCAACTAGCAAGCCAAGCAAAAGAGTGGCAAAAATGAAACTCATTAGTTGGAAGCCGGTTAAAGTCGTGATCCAAGCCATAGCGCTTGGGCCGATGGACGCTGGGCCTTTCCACACCAAGAAACCAGCTAGAAGAATAAATACTCCATTCCGCATGAGCGTTGACCAGCCGATTGGCTCAGAATGGATTTGACCAAAACAGTGACAATCAGGTTGACGTCCAATAAGCAAGTTGATGATAATTGCAATTAAGAAAATTAGTAATAATCCTGTTGCGCCGAGGGCTGCCTCCCATGCAGTTCGCTCAAAAATCAATCCAATTGATATCGCAAGTTCAACCAGTGGCAGAAGTATACTAAATGGAGTTGTAAAAATGCTTGGTAGGCCAAAACCAAGCATGGCTTGTCTAGTGCCAGCTTTATCAGCTACCTTACCAAATCCAGCTATAACAAAAACTAAAGCCAGAAATAGTCGTACAACAAGGAGAGCTGTGTCCATAAGTTTTCTCCATTCAGGCGGATATTAGTGTGAAAGTGTTGGAGAGTAATAATTTGGCGGCTACGTTGAGACTTAAATAAACACAAAAAGTTATTTGTGAGTGTAAATTATCTACCATGACAGGTCAAGTATTTTACCGAAACAATCAATAAAAAATACAGTTACTTCGGTAAACCATTGACGGAATGGGTATGACAATGGTGGATTTATTTGAAACTTCACTTGTTTAGAAAATAGAGTAACAATGTGTAGTGAATGATTTGTTTGAATGGAATC
The DNA here is from genome assembly GCA_008501785.1 of Chloroflexota bacterium. The sequence continues at coordinate 11,589 of QQUD01000764.1, read as the reverse complement.
TCAACTGATTAACTTTGACCCAAAAGTTAATCAGTTGCATTAGAATGAAAAGTCTTGATAAATTTTTGAATAAAGTGTTTAAATGAGCTTACGATTGTTACCCACTTTTATCTGAGGCAAAGTTGTTATCCCCCCAGCCGATACATCTCTGCACCCTTGGCTGGTACACGTGTGAATGAGGTACGTAATTCCGAGTAACGGTCGGTGCGTTTGTGCCAGACGCCGCCAATCAGATCGCGCATTTCAGCGTCAGATGCACCTTCTCGCATGGGTGTGCGCAAATCTTTGCCACGAATGGCGAAGAGGCACGTGTAATATTCGCCAGCACTTGAAATGCGGGCGCGGGAGCAGTCCCCACAAAATGGTTCAGTAACGGATGCAATGACGCCGATTTCACCTTCGCCGTCTAAATAGCGGTGTCGTTTTGCTACTTCTCCTCTATAATTTGGCGCAACTGGCTCCAGCGGCATTTCAGCATCAATCATGCCAATGATTTCCTCGGCCATGACGACATCATCCAGCTTCCAGCCATTTAGATTACCCACATCCATGTATTCGATAAAACGTAAAATGTGACCTTTGTTTTTAAAATATCGGGCCAGATCGACAATTGTGTGATCGTTAATGTTTTTCTTGACGGCGCAATTGATTTTGAGTGATTTGAATCCGGCAGCCTGCGCAGCAGCAATGCCTTCTAATATTTGGGAGACAGAGGATTTACCGCCGTTCATCAGCAAAAACACCTCGTCGTCCAATGAATCCAGGCTAACTGTTAACCGATCAAGTCCTGCATCTTTAAGCTGTTGCGCATATTTGGGTAAATAATAGCCATTGGTGGTTAAAGCCAGGTCATCAACACCAGAAATTTTAGCCAGCTTTTCGACAATGGAGACCACATCGGGGCGTACCAGTGGCTCGCCGCCTGTGATGCGTAATTTTGTGACCCCCAGATCGACAAATAGCTGTGCCAGTCGCACAATTTCATCGATAGAAAGTAGTTCAGCTTTGCTGAGAAAGTTGTAATCAGCTCCGAAAATTTCGGCAGGCATACAGTGGGGGCAGCGGAAGTTGCATTTATCAATGACAGAAATGCGTAAATCGCGGAGGGGACGGTTCAGTTTATCGATTGTTTTTGCTAATGTGTTTGCCATAAATTATTACCTCAACAAGTCGTAGAAAAGTAGGTTTTGTTAATCTATCTTTAAACAGACTTGATGTCAACGGTTTTTATGAGAATAATCTTGTCTATTAGCAAATTCTATTGTTCAAGATAGGACCGTGAAGCTTGTTAAATAGGTTTGAGTTAACAGGATTGATGAGTAGTAGGCAAATCATTTATAATTCATCCTGCTATTTCTTGGTTTAACTGTATAATCACACATTGTTTTGGATAATATTGGTAGTTGTTTGCCGAGGAGTTTGAATTGTATCGAACAAAACAAAGTATTTTACCGGGTTGGCTGACGTATGCGTTGTCGATTGCGTTTGTGTTGTCTGGTGTTGTGGTGATTATTTTTGCTTATTTAACATTTCAGGTGATGCTAAATCGGCCGTTAAATCCACTTGAACGATCGGCGGCTGAAGTGGCAGGAGTGGACCTCAGTTTGAACCAAGATGGTCCTGCGGCCCCGCCCCCTCTACTTGCAGGTGAACCAACCCCAACATTGATTCCAACATCTGAGCCTTGGGGTGGAGCTGAGCGCGTGAATGTCTTGCTGATGGGGATTGATCGGCGTCCCGGCGAATCTTTTATTTCTCGTACTGACTCAATCATGGTGGCATCGCTCGATCCCGCCAATAATAGCATTTCGATTTTATCGATTCCGCGTGATTTGTATGTGCTGATTCCAGGGCATGGTCGAGATCGCATTAATACAGCCTTTGTCTATGGTTCTGCTGGGAATAATCCAATTGGGGGGGCGGCGCTGGCGATGCAAACAGTGGAATACAATCTTGGGATTCGTTTGAATCATTATGTGCTGATTGATTTTAGTGCGGTTATTAATGGCATTAATGCGTTGGGTGGCATCGATGTGTATGTGCCTTATGATTTGAATGATCCGAAATTTCCTGACATGAATAATGGGTTTCAGCCGCTGTTTATTCCTGAAGGTTTGAACCATTTTGATGGTGAATTGGCGTTGAAATATGCACGGACCCGTCATGTCGATAATGATTTTGGACGAGCGCAGCGGCAGCAGCAAGTGATTTTGGCAGCGCGGGATAAAGCACTCGGCTTGGGTTTGCCTAGCCTTATTTCGCGCTCGCCGGTGCTGTATCAGCAGCTTGAACAGGGCATCCGCACAGATTTAAGTCTCGACCAGATTGTACGGTTGGCGACTTTAGCCGGTGATGTGCCGTCGGAAAATATTCGGAATGATGTGCTTGATTTTGATTATGTGGAGAGCTTTCGCACAGAAACAGGTGCTCAGGTGCTGATTTTAATCAATGATAAAGCGGCTCCGCTGATTCAAGATATGTTTTATGAAGAATAGATAAGAGTGACACAGAGTTGCACGGAGATGGCACAGAGTTGCACAGAGAAAAGAAGAGGTTTTTTCTTTCTCTGTGCAACTCTGTGGTTCTCTGTGTAGCTCTGTGTTCCTCTTCCCACAACTGAGGTAGAAGATGAATAGAGAAGAATTTCGCCAAAGATTGGCTGAACGGCCGTTACTGTTCGATGGCGCAATGGGTACGATGCTGCACACGAAAGGCGTGTCGGTTGACCAATGTTTTGATGCAATCAATTTACATAATCCAGCCGTTGTGGCCGAAATCCATCGTGGCTATATTGATGCTGGTGCTGATGTGATTGAAACGAACAGTTTTGGTGCAAACCGGTACAAGCTGGCGGAATATGGATTTCAGCGCGATGTGAAGATGATTAACGAAACGGCCGTTACCATTGCCCGCCGTGTCATCGAAAGTTCATTCAAACCGGTGCTGCTGGCAGGTTCTGTGGGGCCGTTAGGCGTTCGTATGGTGCCATTAGGCCGCGTCACTGTTGCCGAAGTAAGGGCCGCCTATGCCGAACAGATTGAAGCGCTGGTATTTGCTGAACCCAAAGGTGTTGATTTTTTGGTGATTGAAACGTTGTCTGACCCGAAGGAGTTGGAAACGGCCGTTTCCGCTGCTCGTCAGATAGCGCCAAACATTCCCATTGTCGCTGAAATGACATTTACGCGCGATGACCGCACACTGCTTGGTCACGCCTCAGATACAGTTGCCGAACGGTTGGCGAAACTTGATGTGGATGTGATTGGCATCAATTGCAGCGGTGGTCCCGCTCAGGTGCTGCGCTTGCTGATGGTGATGCGCCAGATTGCCCCAGACAAGCTGCTGGCCGCCAACCCAAATGCAGGTTGGCCCGAACACACCGATGGCGGGCGCGTCATGTACCCGGCAACGCCTGAATATTTTGGTCGTTATGCTCATGCTTTGACAGAAGCAGGCGCGGTGCTGGTGGGTGGCTGCTGTGGCACAACTGAGGCGCACATTGCGGCCATGCGCAAGGCGCTCGACAATCCACAGCCGCCTGTGATCACACTGCCCCGCGTCAATATTGTGTCACGTGAAGAGCGGCAGACGGTTGTGGTGGACCCTCCAACGCAGTTAGCCGAAAATCTGGCAAACGAAACCTTTGTGATTACGGTAGAAATGAGCCCGCCAAAAGGGATCGCGGCGCAGCGGATGTTGACCAGTGCCAAAATGTTGAAAGAGGCGGGTGCTAATTTATTAAACATCGCTGACAGTCCACTGGCGCGGATGCGGATGAGCGCGTGGGCGGCGGCGCATCTGGTGCAGCAGCAAGTGGGGCTGGAGACGGTGCTCCATTTTCCAACGCGAGGTCGCAATTTGTTGCGCATTCAGGGTGATTTGTTGGCATCGTATGCGATGGGCATTCGCAACTTGTTTGTAACGATGGGTGATCCAACCAAAATTGGTGATTACCCTGAGGCGATGGACAGTTATGACATCGTGCCGTCTGGTTTGATTCAGCTCATTAAAAAACAATTCAATGAGGGGTTGGACAAGGCTGGTAATTCGATTGATCAGGCGACGAATTTTAATGTGGGTTGTGCGTTAAGCTTGACACCAAAAGATGTGGGGCGGGAAATGAAGCTGCTGCGCAAAAAGGTGCGCAATGGGGCTGATTTTGCGATTACGCAGCCGGTGTTTGATGCGGAAACGGCCGTTTCCTTCATCAACCGCTACGAATCCACCTACAACGAACCGATCATTCCGATTGTGGCAGGCATCAAGCCGCTCTACAACATTCGCAATGCCGAATTTCTACACTACGAAGTTCCCGGCATCAACATTCCCGACGCAATGCGGGACCGGATGCGACACGCTGCCAAACCGCAAGCAGAAGGGGTGAAGATTTCGCAGGAGATTTTGGGGGAAATACGGCCGTTTGTGCAAGGTACATACCTGATGCCTGCGTTTGGTCGGTATGATTTGGTGGCAGATGTGATTGATGGGGTGCGGGAGTAGTGGCGGGGCGGTGATTTGGCTGGTAACTTTATCAATCTACAGCTCTGTGAACTTAAAGAGCATCTCACTAAAAACCCCGTCATTCATTAGAGGTTTGCTGACAAGGCGAGTCCCTTATCGTATGCGCTGTTCGTTCGTATGGAAACAGCCATTCCCACCAACAACAGCTTATACATCATAAAAACTGGCACACAGCTTGTGAATTAATTCCTCATGTTGACTTAATATCCCTTTACGAATTAAGCTATATTATGTTTTTAACCCAAGAACATTTACCCTCTCTCCTTGCTCTGGAAAACTCATCAATTGAGAAGGAAATAGTAAACCTACGGTATGTAAGCTAAACGAAACGACGAGTTAATAGTCGCTTTTCTCCACATTGGCACGAGGTTTCAGTTACCAACGTATCCAATTGAGTACAGTCAATATGAACGAAGGCAAAGGCAAGATTATAAATCCAAAACGGTTAACCGTAGCAATTACTCAGTATTTTAATTTGGAGGAACTTAAAAGCCTTTGTTTTGCGCTTGCATATGACTTTGAGGAATTAGGGGAAGGGGGCAAAACTGCAAAGGTTATCCGGCTAGTTCAAGTATTTGAACGGCAAAACAGATTACCGCAGTTGGCAGAATCCGTCATTGTTGGGCGCCCAAAGCAAGTCGATTGGGAATGGTTAAAACGTGAAGACATAACGGATACACTGCAACAACCAGGGTTGTCTCCATACAAAGGTTTAGATTATTTTAGGGAAGATGATGCAGCACTATTTTATGGACGTGATAACCTGATCGCCGAATTAATTGTACGCTTGCATTCTCAGCAATTTTTGGCCATTGTTGGTGCTTCTGGGATTGGCAAATCATCTATCGTTCATGCGGGTATTATTCCTGTGCTGAAAAAGGATAAAATTCTAGAAACACCTGTTAAGTTACCTGGTGGTTGCCATGAGTGGCCGGTCTATTACATGACTCCTACTGCTACCCCATTGGCAACATTGTCCCAAACCCTTAACCACGCAGTTGAAGAAGTCAATATTTCTTATGGTGATGATTCCCTAGCTTTGGCCAATCATGTTCAATCTCTTCTCGAGAATGCAGGAGCTGACCGTCTGCTGCTTGTCGTTGATCAATTTGAAGAGATTTTCACCCAATGCAAGAGTAAACAGGAACAAACCATCTTTATCAATCAATTAATTAATGCCGCCAATCATTTTGCCATCATTATTATTGCCTTACGTGCCGACTTTTATGTTCATGGTACAAAGCATGAAGAACTCCGATCAATACTCGAAAACCAACAAGCTATCATTACTCCCATGAATTCTGCTGAATTAGTACAAGTCATTAAAGCCCCAGCCGAAAATTATAAATGGAAATTTGAAGAAGGATTAGTCGAACTCTTGTTAGAAGACATGGGGGAAGAACCAGGAGCGTTGCCACTTCTATCACAAGCCTTGTTAAAAACATGGGAAGAACGTGAAGGCGCCACTATGACATTGGCTGGATATGTAGGGTCTGGTGGAATTCATGGCGCTATTGCCGAAACTGCTGATACCGTTTATCGTCAGCTCTCCCGTACCGAACAAGAAATGGCACGCCACATCTTCCTGGAATTGACTGAATTGGGCGAAGGCACTGAGGATACGCGTCGCCGTATGCGTAAAACAGACCTGATGAATGAGCTTGGCAATCCTCATCTAGCTGAGACTGTCTTGGACAATCTGACAAAAGATCGATTGGTTACAATGGATCGAGAGAGCAATGACGAAAAAGAAACGATTCGAGTAACAGTTACCCATGAAGCTATCATTCGTGAATGGCCACGCTTACAGCAATGGTTAGAGGATAATCGTGAAGACCTTCATATTCAGCGGGAATTAATTAGAGCGGCTCAGGAATGGAAACAACTCAATCAAGATAACAATGTCCTCTTACGAGGAGCAAAATTGACTCAGGCACGAGAGTGGAGCAATGATCATCAGATGCAACCACTTGTACAAGATTTTCTTTTGGCAAGCCACCGATCACAACGCATCCGACAAGTAGGCTTCGCGCTTGCAATAATCGTCACCATTATTGGATTGTTTGCAGCTACCATCATTTTTCAAGGACAAGCTGAAGAGAATGCTAACATCGCCGCCACGGCCGTCGTCGCTCAAAACAACTTTGAACAAGAAGCGCTGGCGCGCGCCACAAAAGAAATGGAAGCGATTAAGAATGCCAATACAGCGGCGACGCAAGAAGCACGAGCAAATGAGAATGCCAACACAGCAGCCACAAGAGAGGTAGAGGCTGTTGAGAGTGCTAACTTTGCTGCTACCGAGGAAGCACGAGCCATCCTCAGCGAAAACGAAGCGCAACAAGAAAGGCGACGCTCGCAAGCAGGGGAATTAGCCGGGTTTTCTGAAGATGTCCGGGAGCAAGATTTATTCCTTAGCTTATTACTTGCTAGAGAAGCTGTGAATGTTACCTACAATGAGGATGGCTATTACACAGAAAAAGCACAACAGGTGCTTTATGATGCCTTGGCTTTACCTTTACCTAGAACGATTCATATCCTAGGTGAAAAATTTGATCCCTCTACCAAAGTACAACAATTAATTGATGAAGCCTTGGCTGGGCGGGAGCCTGACTTAGACGATATTAGTGATGGTGCAAGTGGAATATTCTCTATTGCCTACAGTCCGGATGGCTCTCAAATTGTTACGGGTGAGTGTGCAGCGCTGCTGGATGGGCTATGTGCCGCTGGTTTAGCACGTTTATGGAATAGTGATGGTACTTTGGCAGCAGAAATGGCTGGTCAGTCAATCGTTGCTGAAGTGTTATTTAGCCCAGATGGCTCTCGAATTATTACCCGTGATATTTTTGTTTCGGGCAATTGGTTATGGGATACCAATGGAAATCTTTTAGCAGAGTTGGGGAAGGACATCAATACCTTTACTGGCTGGATTGATTTTAATTCTGATAATAATCGTATCCTTACAGCAAATGATGATGGGTTGGTTCGCTTATGGGCTTGGGAAGGTCTCCTTTTAGCTGAGCTTGATGCCCATCCTGCAGGTGTATCATCCGCTACGTTTAGTCCTGATGGACAACTCATTCTTACAAGTGGTTGTAATGAAAAAGATGTAAACGATATCTGCATAAATGGTATTGTCCGGTTGTGGGATGCTAATGGGAATCTTCTAATATCTTTTTCTGATGAAACAGGGGCTATCACAAGTGCCCAATTTAACCCTGATGGGGAAACTATTATCACCACAAGCTGTACTGAACGGGATCAAGCAAACGGATGTTCTTTAAGCCAAGCTCGTTTGTGGGATCGGGAAGGAAATCTGTTATCAGATTTCGCTTCTCATGACGGCGGGTTTAAATTAGTAAGTTTTAGTCCTGACGGTTCCCGTATATTTACAAATGGTTCCGACGGTGATTTACGTTTGTGGGATTCACAAGGCGAATTGGTAGCTGAATTAGAGGGCATGGAGGGTGCTTTTAAAAGTGCCTGGAATAATAGTGGGAATCGACTGGCTATTGTCGGAAGTTCATTGGCAGAAACAATCTTTTTACTAAACAATAATGGTGAATTAGTCGCGGAATTAGAAATTCCCAGGGCTTTTGTAAACCACGTACGATTCAATCCAACAGGAGCCCATCTTATCGCTGTCGGAGCCATTATCGAAACCACGGGAGCCTCTAGGTTCAATGGCTCACTTGCTCGGATTTGGGATACAAATGGAGATTTTGTGGTTGACTTAATCGGTCACGATGGAAATGTGAGTGATGTTAGGTTTAGCCCAGAGGGAACCTATTTGGCCACCTCAAGCACAGATGGATCTGCTCGTATATGGGATATAAGAAATGCCAATTATCGTAATTTTGTGGCCTCATGGACAGGTCATACAGAGGAAATATTTAGTGCTTTTTTGAGCAAAGATGGAACACTTCTATTAACAAATAGTTGGGATGGAACAGCCCGCTTATGGAATGCAAATGGGAAAAGCTTGGCGGTTATGAACCAATTTCAGGGTACACCTATATTTGGACTTATAAACGAAAACAATAGTAGGATGGCTATTTTTGATTGCAATCAAACATGTAATTTATCATTATGGGATACTTTGGGAAACCAGATTGCCTCATTAGATGGATATCAGTCAGGAATTAACTTTCATCCCGATGATGACCGTATCGTTATTGGTGCAGGAGAAGTGGGTATGGTGCGTGTCTTTGATGGCAATGGGACAGTTGTAACTGAATTTATGGCTCATGAACAACCGCTTAGCACCGTGTTTTTCACCTTTGACGGCGAACAAATTTTAACTGCTAGTGAGGATGGAACCGCCCGTCTATGGACGGATGAAGGTGAGTTTGTTTTGGAATTGACTGGGCATACAGGGCCTGTTAATGGTGCCCGTCCCCACAAAGCTGGCACACATTTCATAACATTTAGTGAAGATAATACTGTAAGATTATGGACATCTGCAGGGGAGTTGGAAAAGACTATAACTATCGAAGATGGTTCCGTAGCATATGCTGCTTTTGACTTAACCGGTTCTTATATGAATATAGAGAACGAAGATGGCACGGTAAGCTTATGGACAATTAATGGTGATTTGCTTGTCACGTGGGCAGGACATACAGAAGCGGTTGAACAGATCTCCATGAATCGCGCTGCCACACGGGTGATAACGGAAGATTGTGATGAATTAGATGAGGAGGGAGATTGCCAACTATACACAATACGATTATGGGACATTGAAGGAAACTTAATTACAGAGTTGCATTCCAGTCATTTGCAATTAGAGGCCATGTTTACCCCTGATGGCAATCATATCATCGTAACAGGATGTGCTCTGCCAGATTCTTTGAGCAGGGTTTCGTGTCATGAGGGTGCAATTTGGTTTTGGCGAACTTATCCTGACATTGATTCAATGTTAGATGAAGCCTTGATTCGAGCAGAGCGCACGTTAACCCCAGCAGAATGCCAACGTTACCTACGTACTGAGACTTGTCCATAGTTCTTTTATTGGGATTTTTTGGTTAGTCACTCTGGGCTCAGTTAGGCACTTTAGCCAACAAAACGTGTAACCAAATGCAAGCTTGGTCTTATCATGAGCAATGGCTCTGATAGTTGAAGGTAATGCGCCTGCACAGGTTTTTTTACTTGCGTTGGTTAACGAAAACTTTAAGAGTCCAAAAACCTCCCTATTTTTACTTATTCAGATTCAATATCACAAATTCTCGAATAAATAGTTGAGCATGGAGCAGGATACATTCTTGAATTTGTCTCAAAAAAGTGGTTATCTAAATTTTGAAGAATAGGCAAGATGAGAGGTTTTGATCATTACCTTCACAACCTATTAGCAATTTCCCCCATTTTCCTATATGCTAGACTGTAGCTTAATCGCGAACTAGTAATTTCAGTTTTGATTTCCTAATAGTTGTAAACAGCATGTAGCTAGCAAATAGTTAGCTAGAATGTTGTCCAAAGAGTTGTGTGTAGCAAAAAATCGGGAAGACATTGTATTTCTGTTCTTCTAATCCTGGGCCTCGTTTTGGGAACCTGTTTGCTTGCGTGCAATCCGCCCACACGTGATGTAGCAGATTCAAAAGCATATAGTCAAGATTCACCATCAAGTGACATTTTTATGCCAATAATCACCCGCAGTGGTGAAAAATGTCCTCAATTATCTACAATAGAAACCCCAGACGGTATTGCATCGTGGTCTTCGCCTATTGCCGTTTCACCTCAAGATGGTTCGATTTGGGTTGTCAATCCTGATTCAGGTTCAGTGTCGATCATCGATTCAACAAATTTGGAAAAGGTTACAGAAATTCAAATAGGTCAAGAGCCATGGGCCATTGTAATATCCTCAGGTGGGACAAGAGGGTATGTGCTAGATCGTGCAACTGGCCTTCTTTCAGTTATCAATACCGAAACTTTTTCAGTATGTGCAACATTAAGCATTGGCCCAGAACCACAGGGCATCGCTCTAAGCCCAACCGGTTCCAGAGCGTTTATTACGGGACAATCCGCTGCTGAACTCGTTGTAGTAAATACAGCAAGTTTGGAGGTCGTTGATCGATTTGATATGGGTCCGAATCCTCATAGCGTTGCCGTCACGGATGATGGGGATGGAGAAGATGTTGATGAACAAGTGTACATCACACATTTTTTGGCACGACAACGTCCGGGAGGAGAGGAAGCAACAGATGATGGGCGTGAGGGATTTGTTACTATATTTGATATTGCGAGTGAATCAATTGATACGGAAATTGTTTTAGAACCGGATAGTAATGGTTTTCCTAATCTCTTGTCCAGTATCGCAATTTTTGAAAATAGCGCATGGATTCCGCATGTGCGTCATATGCCAGCATCACCAAACACACTCACAAAAGTAGCCTTTGCTGTTGTGACAACACTTGATTTGAACACAAACAGTGAATATGTCGCTGCACATCTGCCGCTAAATGACCAAGAAATCTTTGGTTCGCCCGTTAATAACCCTGTTGCAGCCGTCCCCTCTCCGGATGGTAATAAGTTATACATTGTCATGGCTGGCAGCGATTTGGTGGAAGTTGTAGATATATCTGACCCTGAAGAACCACAACTGGTCAAGTTCTTGCAAACAGGAAGTAACCCACGGGGTATTACTCTGAGTCCAAATGGCCGTTTCGGTTACGTCATGAATTATCTCTCCCGTTCTATAACTGTACTGGATTTGGAACAGTTGCAAGTCATAACAGAAATACCTGTAACATCTGAAACATTGGATGCGGAACACCTTCAAGGCAAGATTCTGTTTAACTATGCTGTTGATCCAAGATTGAGTACCGGGTCGTGGATTTCGTGTGCCAGCTGTCACCCCGATGGCGGAACAGATGGCATCACTTGGATTTTTCCAGACGGGCCACGACAAACACCCCCTTTGTGGAATTCAAGCGACACTGGGCCTTTACATTGGTCAGCTGCACTGGATGAGCTGCAAGATGTCGAAATAACGATTGAAATAATTCAACACGGCCTAGGCTTGGCACCGGGAACAGACGCAAACTTGCGTTCAACACCAAATGCAAACCGGGCCGGTGAATT
>QQUD01000828.1 GCA_008501785.1 Chloroflexota bacterium | reverse complement strand
AATCGAAAACACGGCTGCGATTACAGCTTTACCTGCGATTTTAGTCGGAGTTAGTCGTGTATTATTAACAGGGAAAAAGATAATAGACGGCTACAAGAAATTAAATCAAGCAAAGAATGCTTGGCAAGCGCTTTCAAGATCTGCTCTATTTATTTACTCGAAATTAAAATTTGCAAAACAGTTAGCTGATCTGGCTGAAGATAACCCATCAGATTGTACACCTTCCCCACAAGGAGATGGATCAAACAATCAAATGACAGGTATGGGTTCTGTGCCACCTCCAGGCGGTTCAGGTTGTGGTAATGTAATCTCTGATGGAGGTGCTTCTAATAGAATCCTACAGCTAAATGAAAGCGCAGGTCAAATAATAATCAAGGTATTTTCTGGCGGATCCTCAATACCTTTTAGTGGTATGGTGGATGATGGTGGTTATTTCTTTATTCCACTTATTCCTGCAGATGAGCCTTTTACTGCCATTGCATTTGATACCGAAACTGGCCAGGTACGAACCTTTGAGGGCATCGGTCCGCCAATTGGCGAATCTGTTTTTATGTTCTTTGACTTCATCGGTACAGGCAATACCATTCAATTGCAGTATGGTAAAGTTGTTACAGGCAGTATCGACTTCTCGACAGATTTTGGTGTTTATTCTTTTGAAGGCGCCACTGGTGATGAAGTGCTATTCAGTGTTACACCGACATCAGCCGAACTGAACCCTGATTTTGATGTCTATCGACCAGACGGCACACGGCTGTGTGGTGCTGCCACTGCTGGAAACAGCCTGGTTCAGGAAGAATGTACGCTTGATGCAGGTGGCACCTATACCATACTTGTCGGCGATTGGAGTGCCAACGACACCGGCACTTATGAGCTTCTTGCTGACAAACAGAACTGACAGAATTTGTAATAAAACTCATATCTGTACAATCGATCAGGAGTAGAATTTACAATACGGTGAATAAAATAATTGATTAAGTAATCTCCTGGAATGTGATAGGTTCTAGGGGATTGCTTAATGCAATGTGGGGGGTGAAAATGTGAATTACATCACTGTATAACAGTGATTGATTGCACGAAACATTTGTTCTAGCTGGGATTTGTCGTTATAATCGGCCATCTTCAAACCTCAGGAGTTGGTTATGACCTCAATACGAACCCTTACGCGACAAGATGTGCGGCGATTGGCGATTTCTCGGCAGCATTTGGATGGGGAGAAACGGCCGTCTCTTCTCAGCATCATTCGCGATCTCGGCTGCGTACAGCTAGACCCGATTAGTGCTGTCGAACGAACACAATACCTCGTGCTGTGGAGCCGGTTGCGACAGAATTTTAACCGGGACGAATTTGAAAAACTCCTGTGGGAAGATAAACAGCTTTTTGAATATTGGGCACACGTGGCCTCTATTGTGCTAACCGAAGAGTTTCCAGTGCATTCCTGGTTTATGCGCAAAAAAGCAGCCGCTTCGGACCCGCGATGGATGGAAAGTGTGCCAGACACGAAGCCACTCCAAGAACAAATCGTTGCCGAATTGTCTAAAAATGGCGCTGTGTTTTCGCGGGATATTGACAGCCAACTGGTCGATCCAGCAATGGCGGCCTCGCGCTGGTGGAGCGGCCGTTATGTGAGCCGGGTGTTGGATTATTTGTGGACGCGTGGACTTGTAAGCGTGGTAGGGCGCAAGGGCAAGCAGCGCATGTGGGGCATGGCGGATACATGGATGCCGGATTGGACGCCGCGTGACGAGTGGGATGATGCCCAGGTAACGTGCTTCGCTTTGCAAAAGGCGGTGCGGGCGCTGGGCGTGGCGACGCCGCAGCAGATTAAGCTGCACTATACAAGGCATCGGTATCCAGGGTTGAAAACGGCCGTTTCCCAACTCACCACCGAAGGCATCCTCGAACCAATCAAGATAGCCGAAAATGGCGAATTCCTCAAAGGTGATTGGTATCTACACGCTGCTGATGCGCCGCTGTTAGAATCGATTCAATCGGGCAACTGGACGCCCAAAACGACGCTGCTGTCGCCGTTTGACAATTTGATTTGTGACCGTGATCGCATCGAATTGCTATTTGATTTTTACTTTCGCATAGAGATTTACGTACCAAAAGCAAAACGGAAGTATGGCTATTATGTGCTGCCAATTTTGCATGGCGATAAGTTGATTGGTCGTATTGATCCCAAATTTGAACGAAAAACTGGAACACTGCATGTTTACAATGTTTATGCAGAAGAAAATGCGCCAGATGATGTGGCGTGTGTGGGGGAAATCGGACGTTCGGTTACTGATCTTGCTCAGTTTTTGGGCGCAAAAGTGATTGAGTGGGGGAATGTACCGAAGAAATGGAGCAAGCTCCTTGAACATAGCCTCTGATTAAATTTTGGGGTTGATCTTCATTAAACTTGTTGTTATAATACGAACGTTCGTGCTTTTTTTTGCGCGACAATGCCTTCTGTAAGGCAAAATCTTGAATAATCGAGAGGTTCTGATTTATGACGACAAATAGTTATTCACTCCCACACCCAGTTTCCCGTGAACTTTCTGCCATTCGAACTGGTTTTCGCTTTCTAACTGCTTTGGCACCTGAGCTGGCTGGCAAGGTAGCATTCAATTTGTTTTTAACGCCGCGTCGCCGTGCTGTATCGAAAAAGTCACGGCCGATTTTTAACGAAGCTAAACACGTAACGATTCCGCATGGGAGTCGTCAATTGGCAGCCTATGTGTGGGGAAACGAAGGACCGACCATTTTACTGGTGCATGGATGGGAGTCGGATGCAAGTCGGATGCGGGGATTTATACGGCCGTTACGACAACAAGGATTCCGCGTCATCGCATTTGATGCGCCAGCACACGGCAATTCAACAGGGAAACAAACCAATTTGGTTGATTACAGCGGCTCCATTCATTCGGTTGTGCAAAAACTGGGGCCAGTTGATGGCATTGTGGCACACTCGTTTGGTGCTGCTACGACCATGTTGATGTTGAGCCGTTCCCCAAATATTGGTGTGAAATGTGTCGTTACGATTGGCTCCCCTTCCAACCCAAGCAAAATGGTGCAAATTTGGACATCAGCCTTGGCTTTGAAGCGCCCGATTGTGGATCGGATGATGCAGCGCATTGTGGATCGGGTCGGGGTGCCGTTTGAGTCGCTGGTGGTAGAAACGGCCGTTTCTCACCTGACCATCCCTGGCTTGATTTTCCATGATAAAAACGACAGTATTGTGCCTTATACCGAAGGGGTCGCCATTGCCCGCAGTTGGCAGTCGGCCGAATTGGTGGCCACCGAAGGACTGGATCATCGTGGTGCGCTGTATAATTCCAAAATCATTAATCAGATTACATTATTCTTGGCGGACCAGATCGAGTTGGTCTAAAATGGGGTTGGAGACAACACCATGACATCTGGACGACGGTTATCGACGAAAGGTAAACAAACCCGGGCTACGATTTTGAGAACGGCCGTTAACATTGCTACGATTGAAGGATTAGAAGGGTTGACAATTGGCCGTTTGGCAAAAGAACTTCAGATGAGCAAAAGTGGATTGTTTGGCCATTTTGGTTCCAAAGAAGAGTTGCAATTAGAGACGGTCGTTACAGCAAGGCATATTTTCATTGATGAAGTGATTGTTCCTGCGCGACAAGCAGATCCCGGTTTGGCCCGATTGAACGCGCTGGTTGAGGCGTGGCTGTCGTACATGGATCGTGAGGTTTTTCCTGGCGGCTGCTTTTTTATGGCAGCGGCGAATGAGTTTGATAATCGTCCTGGCCCGGTGCGGGATGCAATCGCTAAAAATATGGAAGGCTGGTTGTCATATTTGACACATGCTGTGCGCAAAGCCCAGCAGCTAGGTGAAATTTCAGCAGATGTTGATCCGGAGCAGCTTGGTTTTGAAATTCATGCCTTGTATTTAGGTGCCAATTGGGGGATGCAGTTATTTGATGACGCACAGGCCATTGAACGCGCACGCCGTGCGATTGAGAAGCAGATAACGGCCGTTTCGGTTGCTGGTTGATGTGGGGTGCAGATTTACGAGATGCTAATTTGTCTAAGGTTAAAAATGTGACTGAGCACCAGTTGTCATTGGCAAAATCGCTAAAGGGGGCCATCTTGTCAGATGGTTCCAGGAAAATGTAAAATTACTACCCCTGATAAACCCGTCGTTTGTTTTTTAATTTAGCAATCTGATCTTGTATATCTTTGACACAGTCAGGGCAAATGCCGTGACTAAAATCTACTTCAGCATGGTCACGGATATACTCTTCAACCTGATGCCAATACCCCGTGTCGTCACGTATTTTTTTGCAAGTTGCGCAAATGGGGAGTAATCCGCTCAATGTCTGAGCAGTGGCTAGTGCATTTTGCAGTTC
>QQUD01000357.1 GCA_008501785.1 Chloroflexota bacterium | reverse complement strand
TCGTTATGGCTTGATTGCCCGTCGTCAGGGGGATGACTTTTATGCGTTCCTGGTATCGCCGCAGACGGGTGAAGGGCGTGTCATTAAAAATTCGGCCACCGGTGAAGAACTGCTGGCTGAAGGGGTAGAAACATCGGCGCAAGGGTTAACGGCCGTTAACCGCCTCCGTGTCGATGCAGAAGGACAAAACCTGATTTTCCACGTAAACGGCCGTCCGCTCATCCTTATTGAAGATGACAGCTACAGCGAAGGGGACATTGGTTTTATTGTAGAAACATTAGACCAACCTCGTGCACACGTCCACTATGATGCGTTTACTTTGCGTGAGGTTGATGCTGATTTGGCCGCCGCGCCAACAACCACAACCGGTGCTGCCAATCCAGCCGCCGCATCAACCAGCGCACCAACTGCTGAACCTGTTCCCGAATCGCCCTCGGAACCAACGGCAGAACCAACCCCTCAACCATCTTTACCGACTGCCGCAGGCATGGTTTTGGTTGATGGCGGCACGTATGACGTGGGTGACAATACGGCCGTTGCGCTCGAAACGTTCTGGTTAGACCAAACCGAAACCACCAATGCCCAATTCACCACATTCCTCGATGCCACCGGGCAAACGAGCAGCGCCTCTGCTGGTGTTGAAGATCACCCTGTTCGCGGCGTTACGTGGGATGAGGCTGCCGCTTATTGCCAATGGACCAACAAGCGCCTGCCCACCGAAGCGGAGTGGGTGGCTGCTGCACGCGGGCCTCATGGCTGGCTGTATCCCTGGGGTGATAATGAAACGGCCGTTTCTCTTCCTACCAGCGGCACGTATCCAGTGGGCAGTATTCCTGCCAATCACAGCATCTTTGGCGCATTCGACATGGCTGGCAACGTGTGGGAATGGGTAGATGCTCCATTTTTGCCGACCAGCGAAGGCCAGCGCGTCTTGCGTGGGGGCGCATACAGCTTTCAGCAAGACCTGACCCAGCGGTTGCCTGGTGATCCGACCAGCAGCGTGATGACCACCGATGCTGGTTTTCGCTGTGCGGCCAGCGAGGCTGAGGCAGCCGGTGCGGACAGTTCGCAGTTGCTGCATGACGAGTTTGCCGACCTGAACAGCGGTTGGTGGCAAGCACGTGCGCCAGCTGCTGCTTATTTCTATGGGTATCATCCTTCAGATTTCTATCACGTGCAGGTTAGTGCGGATAATGACTGCCTCACAGTTAATCACGAACTGACCCTCGACAATTTCATGGCTGAATTTGAGATCTTTACGGCCAGCACCGACACAGAGAGTGGCAGTTATCGCTATGGCTTGACTATGCGGCACAGTGATCAGGCGTTTTATGCCTTTACCATCTCGCCACGCAGCCAGGGTTGGCAAATCTTCAAAAGTTCATCTCGTGGGTTACAGCTGATGGCTGAAGGTGAGAGTGGTTCGATTCGTGGTGACTCACAAGCAACACGAAACCGCCTGTTTGTGATTGCCAATGGGCCTGAGATGACCTTTTTTGTCAACGGGGAATTGGTGAGCCGGGTGGTGGATGATGAGTATGAAAACGGCCGTCTTGGTTTCATCGTCAACACACTCGATGAGACCTATGCCCATATCCATTACGATGCTGTGACGGTTTGGGAACTGCCAACGACGACTGCTGCACCGGAAGGATTGGTGAATACGGCCGTTTCTTCAACCGTTGAACCGCTCTGTCGTGGCTCTGTTGTTGCTGAAGATGCATTGGTCAGCTTTATTAGCCACACTGTTGTTGAAGGTGAAACGCTTAGTTCGATTGCTTTAGAATATAACGTCACACCCGAAGAGATTATGGGGGCGAATGGCAAGAGCATTATTGTTCCTAGTCTTATTCAAACGGGACAGGTGTTGGTGATTCCGCAAACGTAGACTTGAGGTCTGCGAATAAGTTGTCATAATCTGTCATTCCCACGAAGGTGGGAATCCATCTTCCTTGGCAGGATGGATTTCTGATACCGTTGAGGTATTTATATTAGGTAAGGTGGTGTATTAAAACACGGACGTAAGAAACCCGGACGAGCTGATTTTATTGGTTGCTTGTTATTTAATAAATTGGGTCTTTAGATTTTTAGGAGGAGTGGAGGCTTTAGCCGGAACGGTCTCATAAGAACCGGCTAAAGCCTCCACTCCGACTTCTGTGAAATCACGAAAAGACAAAAAAATCTCATGCTCAGCATGAGATTTTTTAATGTTAGGTGCTTGTCTAGACTGCTGTGACAAGCAGTTGCAGAGGTTTTTTTTAAGCGAAAGCCGTTACATCTTGAAGGTTTCGTAAACAGAAACTTGACCGCCATAATTCAAATGGGGGTGGTTTTTTGTTTTGGCTACGGCTTCATCGAGTGATTCGGCAGAAATAACGGTGTAACCCGTTGCTGGCGGTGAACTGATGGGACCATCATTGACACCATCTGCCGTGAGGCTTTTGGAGGCACCAAACGGATTGCCACCATCTACAATTCCGGCACCCATTCCCTCATACCAGGCACCCCAGGCTGCCATCACTTCTGCTTGTTGTTCTTCACTTTCTGGCATGCCACCACCGGTATACATTAATACAAAATTCGTCATTTTAAATTCTCCTTATTTATCATTTGGGCATGATTGCCCTTTTCTAGTAATACGACGAATGAGAAACGCCAGGATCGACACCATTGCTAATTTGTGTTTGTATTTGGTGGAAATTGCTTTCAGGTATCAGCAATCAGCTTTCAGCTTTTCTGATTTCGGATTACCGTTTACCTTCCTAAACAAATCGATGCATTTTGGGCAAATGTGCTCGCTGCCAACTGTTTTCAGGCGAGAGTGGGCACGGCGGTCTTGGAGCGAGCGGCCGCAGAGGGAGGTTTTTGAGCGGCGGCTGTGTTCGACGATGTGCCAGGTGTTGGCAGAGAGGAGAACGACGGGGTTGGCTTCGGTGGTCATGGGGTGAAGTTGACGGAAACGGCCGTTTCCACTTTCGCAAAGACTTCCAGAACATCATTATGATGGGCAATGATTTGGGCAGCGGGAAGCATCGCATCGAATGTGCTGTGACCGTCTGCTACCAGCACGACTTCATACCCAAGAACATTGGCACGACGACAGGTTGTATCGACACATAATTCCGTTTGCATCCCTACAAGAATAAGTCGATTTACCTTGCGTTTTTTGAGGACATTTGCCAATTGCGTTTGGTGGAATGAGTCGGGACAATGTTTTTTAAGCACCACATCATCTTTATCGGGAGCTAGATCAGGATGGATGACCCAGCCGGTTGTGCCTGGTTCATCTGGTTCACCAGGTCCGCCGCAATTTTGCATGTAAATAATCGGCACTTTTTCTATTCGTGCTTTGTGAATGAGGGACCGAATGGTACTGCGCACTACATCACCCTGATAAACAGCGTCGGGTTCAAACATATTACGTTGCCCGTCAATGACCAGTAAGGCTGTAGACATCTTTGATTCCTCCAATATTGGAGATATTCCAATACATTACTTGCACAGTCACATGATTGCTGTGTATGATGGTATCAATTATTAAATCATTATACGTGAAAATTTGAATAAATATGACAGAAGAGCCTAAATCCTCCTTGCTTTCTCCCAGTTCGTTAATCCCTCGTCGTCGTCGCGCACATCCTATTATGTCAGAGGAGATGTTGTCCACATTGCTTGTGCTGCGTCAGTGGCAAACTGAACGGTTGACAAGCAGTCACCAAGATTTGTTAGACAGCCGAGAGTATGGGCCTGCATGCAACTTCTTTTTGACCGATGTGTATGCACCCCGCGATTTTTCTCAGCGTGATGAAGATATTTTGCATGTGTATCATGCGATGAAGCGGATTATGCCTGCGCCCATCATGCGGACGTTGAATTTGGTGATTTCGCTCAATGAATTGACAGCGCAATTGGACCAGAAATTAGTGCAGGTGATGGTGGAAAAGTTGCAGTTTACGGATCAAGTCACGGTTGAAATGTACGCTGAAGGCTACCGACTTTGTGATAATTATGACGAGCGGGTGAAACAGATTGATTTGATCGGTGCCGTCGGCCGTTCGGTTAATAAATTGGTGCGCTTGCCGTTAATTGGGTTTTCACTGCGTTTGGCACATGCGCCAGCGCACTTGTCTGGTTGGGCAGATCTGCAAGGCTTTTTAGAACGCGGATTTGCCGCTTTTAAGCGCATGAAACGTGTAGACCCCTTTTTGAAGATCATTGAGCAGCGCGAGAAGCAGATTTTGGATCAGATTTATGCAGGGGAGAAGGAGCCGTTTGTGTTACGAAGGGATGAATAATAAATTGTGAATAATGAATAATGAATGGTGAAGTAGGGGGCCTCATTTACCAGTCACCATTTACAATTCATTAT
>QQUD01000438.1 GCA_008501785.1 Chloroflexota bacterium | reverse complement strand
ATAATCGCCGTGTGTAAGTCCTAGATAACTGCTGACCTCAATTTCATAAATACTCTCTGCCGGTAATTCAAATTCTACAATGCCACTATTTGTTGTGCTGTTATCCACATCATCATTTCTATCTAAAACAATACAGTTTGAGTTCTTCAGCGTAAGTGTGGTATCAAGCCCTAGAAAATCTTTAGAGGTAACAACATCATTTGCCTGGACGGAAATTGTGACTTGCTCACCGGCCTGCCCGGCATATATCCAGGTTTGAACACCAAGAGGGGGAACCGTGCCAACCTGCTCGCCCACTTGTGCTTCCTGAATGAGTAGATCATCTAAAGCAAGTCCATATTGATTGCGTTCAGTACAAGTGAGATCACGATGAATTGTATTGGTACGCAACCAATTCCCAACCTGGGTTGGTGATTCAATGCGCCATAGGTACGAATAAAATGGTTCAGGATGTTCTTCTGAAATAGCATTAACCCAGAAGGTTGTCCCATCAGGTGAAATGGCCGTGTTGGTTACAAGTCGATTCAACTCTCGTTGATAAAGGGGAAGCCCTTCGGTCAGATCCCATACGACAACACGCCCCAGCGTATCTCCAGAAATAGCAACCGTGCCATCGTGGCTAATCGAAATAGCATTAACAATTCCTTCATGGCCAGAAAAAACGTTTCTTTGGGCACCTGATTCTATATCCCATACTGTAATCATGCCGTCATTTTGACCGGCAATCATTATTCGACCCTCTGGGTCAATAGCAATGCGATTAACATCCCCTGTTGTTTCAGGGAAATGTTGGACGACCTGTCCACTATCTAAATCCCATAAACGTAGGGCTGCGCCAAGATCAAAGCCGTCAATTTGGACGCCACCTGTCAACAGAAAGCTCCCCTGAGATGAGGTGAATATTTCAGCATCAAAAGCAGTACTCGATGAAAAAGCAATTGCTTCTTTTGCTCGCCTATCAACTAAACCCAACTCTTCAAATTTCGCAAGTTCTTCTAATAGGGAAGTATCTTCAAATCTCCTAATAATCTTTCCTGTTGAAACATCCCACAATATGAGGCCTTCGGTTGGAGATTGCGAAATAACCTGTGTGCCATTAGGATGAAGTGCATAAGCACCACCAAGTGCTATGCCCCCTGTTTTACGGATTAGTATGCGACTCTGGACTCGATCTAATACCACTAGGCTACTGTCAAGCATATGTATCAAGACGTGCTTACTATCTGGGGTAATGCGCCACCGGACAACCTCATTTTGTTCATCTTCTGTCGACAATAAGCTCTTTGAATCTGAATAAACACGAATTGTCTGACCACTTATCGCATCGACTTCTGCTAACCCGTCTTGAGTCAATTTATAAGCTAATAAATGACCCTCACCATCAAATGGATTCAGTTGGGCAATTGCAAACTCATTTATCTCTTGAACTTCAATGTGTGAATTTAAATTGTAAAAAAGGAGTTGGGCATTGCGAATACCTGAGCTATCCCCAGAGAGTAAACGTGAATTATCTGGACTGGTAATTGCCACACCCACGAAACCGGTTTGATGATCATTAAAACGATGCAAAATATCACCATTTGAAAAATTCCAAATGATTACGCTATTGTCTGACGCTCCAGAAATGAGTCGCGTACCATCTTGGCTGAGCGAAATGGCATTAACTGGCCCCCCATGCCCTTCAAAATGAAAAATATCTAAACCAGTCTCAATATTACGTTCTGTAATAACGCCACTAGGATCAAAGGCAGCCAGCAAGTTGCTGCTATCAGGTGAAAAAGCAACCTGTCCGGCAGGGTTAAAATAATCGAAGGTCTGCACTTTTGAAAAATTATTAGTGTCCCAAACAATTAATTCACCCTCAAGAACAGTAATATCAATATCACCAAAATTCGGTATATCTAAGTTCCTAGCTGCGGAAGCGATTAAGTTACCATCAGGACTATAAACAGCAGCAACGACCGGATAGGAATGGCCTTCAAGGGTGCTTATTTTGACACCGTCAGCTAAATCCCAGATCGCCACAGTTCCATCAAAGGAGGCAGTCAATGCCTGAGAGCCATTTGGATGTATATCAACCTGCCATATTTGATCCATATGTGCATTTGGAATGCGCCATCGAACTTCTTCTTCAGTCGTATCCCAAACAACTATAGTGCCATCAACATATCCGACCATGAGTAATCTATTTGTGGGATCGAGAGCAAGCTTGGTTGGGAGGTTTAATATATTTTCTCCCAAATCCAGTTGATTTAGAATGTCACCTGTATGTCCATCCAGCTCATAGACCAAGTCCATTGCCACGTAAACACGTTTGCCGTCTGTACTATATACACCATCGCTTACTGCTCCAACTCCTGTTTGGGGAGTTATTATGCGCTCTAGAACAGTAGGTGCATAGGCAATTGCATAAAGAGCCTGCAAGGCTTCAATTGGTGGCCCTTTGATTTCAAGAGCAAGTAGAGCAAGCCTATAGGCAAGTGACAAATTTCCCTGCTCGAAAGCGTCTCGCGCGTGCAATGCAAGAAAGCGACTCTTGCTAAGTTCGACTTCCCGTCCTGCTTCTTCTCGGACAATATTAACCATCTCTGTTTGGACAATTACTTCTGCTTCACTGGCTTGAGCTGTAGCAAGGGCATTTTCTGCCGCTTCTTTTTGCGTTTGGGCTTCTGCTTCACTAGCCTCGGCTGTAGCCCTCGCGTCCTCGGCCGTTTGTTTTTGGGTTTGGGCTTCAGCTTCACTGGCCTGGGCTTCAGCCCGAGACTCTTCTGCCGCCTCTTTTTGAGTCTGGGCTTCCGCTTCACTAACCTCTGCTGTGGACAGCGCATTCTCTGCCGAAGCTGCTTCCATCACTGCATCATTTCTGAAACCAAAAAGCAAAAAGGAAAGTATTGCCATTCCTATAACACCTATCATGAGAACGCTCACAAGCCCTCTGAGGCGGTTGCGCGATTGGGTTGTCAAGTGCAATTCACGCTTCTGTCGCTCAACCTCTTTGTGGGTCAACTGTTCACGGTGTGCGATGCTGGACGCCAGATAAGCCTGCTCCGCTTCGCTTTGCAGCAATGTTGTTGTTTGGGCTAAATCCTCAAATTGTCCAAGACGAATACCGCCAGCGAGCAAGCCTGTATCCCGGTTGGCGTTAAGCCATTCTCGGGTGTTTTCGGTTAGCCTCTGCTGGACATACA
The DNA here is from genome assembly GCA_008501785.1 of Chloroflexota bacterium. The sequence continues at coordinate 1,194 of QQUD01000438.1, read as the reverse complement.
GCTCTTCGCGGCTTTCTTCCAGCCAATTTTGCAGTCGAAGCCATGTTTGGATGAGCGACTCATGAGCGACCTCTACTTGCTCCACGCCATTTTCATTGCGGCTGGTGACGAGTAAGCGCTCGTTGACCAGTTTTTGCACTAGCTGCCAGGCTGTGCCTAATTCTTCTTGGGTGGCGATACGGCGGATAGCGGCCGTTTCCTCCCCAGGGTGAATTAGCCTTAAAAAGATGTGGCGGCAGGTGCGCTGCTCTTTGAGGGTTAAGCTGTGATAGAATTCTTCGGCTCGTTTTTGAATGGCCCCCTTAATACGACCAATTTTTTCATAGTCTGCATGGGTCATGAGCCGTCGGGATTGCTGCTGCCACAATTCATGCAAAGCGTCTTGGAGCAGGGGCAGGTTGCCTGTTTGCGCCAGCACATCGTCCAGTAGCGTTTGCACCAGCCCTGATTCAAAGAAGGCGACTGACCGCAGGGCCGGTTTTTCAATTACTGCCTGTAGATCCTCCTGTCCCATCGGGCCGATCAGCATTTGTTGGTCGGAGAGGAGCTGGGCCAGGCGCGGGTAGGCGGCACACTCCCCGTAGAAGTCGGCGCGGAGGGTAAAGAGGATGAGGATACGGCCGTTCACCACCGTCGCCGCAAACAGCACATTCTGCAAAAAAGCAAGTCGTGCCGCTTCATCCTGACTCAGCGTAAACAGCTCCTCAAATTGGTCAATCAAGAGAACCGTCACCGGATGTGCGTTCTGTGAAGACTGCTGTTGGATATGGCGATGCAGCGTTTCCGGATCAGTGTGTAAAGATTGCATAAAATCGGCCGGCGGTTCACCGCTGTGAACTGCCTGGGCCAGGTTGGCTAAAGGCTCGTCTTTCGGCCTCAAAATGATCGTTGACCATTGCTCGCTGCCGGCAAGCGCCCCCTGCCGCAGTGCAGCCACCACGCCCGCCCGTGCTAATGAAGATTTACCGCTGCCGGATGGTCCGATAATGGCTAAAAAGCGGCTCTCATTCCCCGCATCCGGGCTGACCATGCGCCGGATTTTTGCCAGCAGCTCCAGGGTGACGGTTTCCCGGCCAAAGAAATCATCTGCGTGTTGTACATCAAAAAATTTCAGGCCACGATACGGATTTAGCCGTCCCCTTTGTTCATCCTTTTCCTAATCCTTTTGCTAATGCATTTCCTCGGCAAGGCCGA
>QQUD01000650.1 GCA_008501785.1 Chloroflexota bacterium | reverse complement strand
CCCGTTAGCGCAATCGCAATCGCTATTATGTTAAGTTTTGCATTTGCAGGTGGATTTTCAAATACCGCTATGGGGCTTTATGGAATTGGTGTTGCTGCCGTGGGGATGTTATCAACACTGGGAATAGGCATTCACCAGGATGGCATGTTGAAAAACCATCTGACGTATGAAATTATGCAGCCAGAAACAGTGGGGCTGAATGCGTCGAAGCTCGTTTTGGGCAAACACAGCGGCCGTCACGCGTTTCGCGTACGTTTGGAAGAGATGGGATACGACAATCTGACCAAAGATGAGCTGAATCAAGCTTTCCAACGTTTCAAGCGCGTTGCGGACAAGAAGAAGGTTGTCACCGATGCAGACATTGAAGCAATTATTGCGGATGAGATTTACCAGCCTGTTGAAATTTGGAAGCTAAATCAGATTCAAGTCTCTTGTGGCGACCAAAGTATTCCAACAGCCAGCGTGAGCATGACTGGACCTGACGGGGAAGAGCATAAAGATGCCGCATTGGGGACAGGTCCGGTTGACGCGGTTTATCAGGCAATCAATCGCATCATTGGTGCAAAAAGCACACTCACCGAATTTAGCATTAGTGCTGTCACGGAAGGGCTGGATGCGCAGGCAGAAGCGACGATTCGCATTCAGCCTGAAAATGGCAACACAAAATATGGCCTCAATCCGCAAACAAGCCAGCCTTTCAATCGCACATTTAGTGGTCACGGAGCCAGCACGGACATTGTAGTCGCCAGCGCCCGGGCTTATCTGAGTGCGTTGAACAAGATGTTGGCGGCGAAAGAAGAGAAGTCGAGTGTGGTAGAAAGGTAAGAAGTATGAGGTAAGAGGTAAGAAATACCTGCTTACTTCTTACCTCTTAATTTTGAGTGAAAGATGGCAAAATTTTACAACGAATTGTCGGAAGATTTACAGGATTTTATTGCAGAGCAGCATATCTTTTTTGTGGCAACGGCTCCGGAAAACGGCCGTATTAATCTCTCCCCGAAAGGCATGGACTCATTTCGCTGTGTGAATGGCAGTGAAGTGATGTTTTTGAATGTGACGGGGAGTGGCAATGAAACGGCAGCGCATTTGGCGGAAAACGGCCGTATTACCATCATGTGTTGCAGCTTTGAAAAACGGCCGCTCATCTTACGACTCTACGGAACTGGCAAAGCCATCCATCCACGAGATACTGAATGGGAATCGCTGATTGCTCAGTTTCCACCCATTCCTGGTGCTCGCCAGATCATTCAATTGCAAATTGAAACTGTGCAAACCTCGTGTGGGTTTGGCGTCCCTTTTTACGAATTTCAAGGCGAACGAGACACGCTAAATCGCGTAACCATTCAAAAAGGTGAAGAAGGAATACAAAAATATCGGGAAGAGAAAAATCAGGTAAGTATTGATGGGTTGCCAACTTACCTGCTCTCGGATTAGCTCATGCATAACCAACAAACGCATCTCAACATGCAAAAAGTAAGACAAGACACACCTGGCTGTGAACATGTGCTGCATTTCAACAACGCAGGGGCTGCACTCATGCCACAACCTGTACTAGATGCCGTCACCGAGCATCTACAGCTAGAGGCGATGATTGGCGGCTACGAGGCTGCTGATGCTGCCCATGAGAAAATCGAGCATGTGTACGACAGCATTGCAACACTGCTCAACTGTCGCCGGGAAGAGGTTGCCATCATTGAAAATGCAACTCGTGCTTGGGACATGGCCTTTTACGGTATCCTCTTTATGCCTGGAGACCGCATTCTCACAGCAAAAGCATCTTACGCCAGCAATTACATTGCTTTTCTACATATGGCAGAACGCGAGGGTGTGATAATTGATGTGATCCCTGATGATAAATTTGGTCAGCTTTCTGTACCTGCTTTGCGTGACATGATGGATGAGCGGGTCCAGCTAATAGCTATCACGCACATGCCGACAAATGGTGGACTCGTCAATCCGGCTGCTGAAGTTGGGCAAATAGCTCGGGAAGCAAATGTGTTGTATTTGCTAGATGCATGTCAATCTGTCGGACAACTTCCCATTGATGTTGAGGCAATCGGTTGCGATATGCTCTCAGCCACCGGGCGAAAATGGCTGCGTGGACCACGTGGTACTGGCTTTTTATATATACGGGAAGCTGTTTTGTCTCAATTAGACCCGCCATTTCTCGATTTACACGCCGCCACCTGGACAGCAACGAATGCGTTTGAAGTTCGTGCCGATGCCCGTCGATTTGAAACGTGGGAGACGAATTTTGCTGGGAAAATTGGGCTGGGTGTGGCAGTCGATTATGCCATGAAATTGGGCATGGATGCTATTTGGGAGCGCGTTTGCCATTTATCACAGATGCTGCGCGAGAAATTAGCCCGAGTTTCAGGTGTGACGGTCCATGATTTGGGTCGTGTGCAAGGTGGCATTGTCACTTTTGTGGTGGATGGCGTCACGCCCAATGATGTGAAGCGGATTTTACGAGAACAAAAAATTAATGTATCGACAACCACGCATTTTTCGACGCGGCTTGACATGGAGTCACGCGGGTTGGATGAGATGGTGCGGGCGTCGATTCATTATTACAACACGGAAGCGGAGATTGAGCGGTTTATAACGGCCGTTTCCCGCCTCAGACCATAAACCGTAACGCGATTTGTTAAATCGCATATCGAATTAGCAATTCGATTTACAGAGGAGAACATTTTGAACGTCCAAGATACCATCTGGCAAACAAGCGAACTAACCAAAGCCTATTTAAAAGGCGTTCGTGGTGCCATTCCACTTGCCAATGAACAAATCGACCTTATGCTGCGGCTAGCAAAAGCAGCGCAGCCGCAAGCGAAAACTATTCTCGATTTGGGTTGTGGTGACGGTATTTTGGGGCAGGCGCTGCTTGAGCAGTATCCTGAGGCAACGGCCGTTTTCGTCGATTTCTCCGAACCCATGCTTGAGGCTGCCCGCCAACGGCTTAGAAATAGAGAAAATGTAATTTTTGTGCAGGGTGATTATGGCAAGCATGGGTGGCAGAATAGATTGGAAAAAATTGTCAATGGTCAATTGTCAATGGTCAATTGTCAATTTGATGTGATTGTGTCTGGGTATTCGATTCACCATCAGCCGGACACGCGCAAAAAGGAGGTGTACGCCGAGCTTCATGATTTGTTGACGCCCGGTGGCATTTTCCTAAACATTGAACATGTGGCTTCACGCACGCCCTGGATTCAACAGCAGTTCGATGAGTTGTTTATTGATCATCTTGTTGTCTACGCGAAGAAGGTGCAGATGGGCAAGAATCGGGAACAGGTGGCGCAGGAATTTTATTATCGACCTGATAAAGCGGCGAACATCCTGGCATCGGTGGAAGATCAGTGCAACTGGCTGCGTGAAATTGGGTTTGAACAGGTGGATTGTTATTTGAAAATTTTTGAATTGGCCGTTTTTGGCGGCGTGAAAAAGGAAAGAGGCTAGAGCAAGAGCTAGAGGAAACACATACCCTCTTCCTCTAGCTCTTGCTCAAGCTCTAGCTAAAAGGAACTATTACGTTTATGAGCACACCGAAAACAATTATTGACAAGATTTGGGAAAATCACATTGTGGTTGAGGAACCGGGGAGTCCGGCTGTTTTGTATATTGATTTGCATCTGGTGCATGAAGTGACTTCACCACAGGCATTTTCAGGACTGCGGGAACGTGGGTTGCAGGTGCGCAAGCCTTCGCAGACGATTGCCACGATGGACCACAGCATTCCTACCACCCCCATTGGCGTCCCGATACAGGACGTGATTGCGGCGAAGCAAATCGCTACGATGGAAAAGAACTGCACGGATTTTGGCATTCAGCTTTTTGACATGGAAAGCCCGAATCGCGGGATTGTGCATGTGATTGGACCAGAACAGGGTTTGACCCAACCGGGCATGACGATTGTGTGTGGCGACAGCCATACCGCGACGCACGGCGCGTTTGGCGCGTTGGCGTTTGGCATTGGCACGAGTGAAGTGGAGCATGTGCTGGCCACGCAGTGCCTGTTGCAAAGTAAACCGAAGACGTATGCTGTGAATGTAAACGGCCGTCTTTCTCCCGGCGTCACAGCCAAAGACATCATTTTGGCGCTGCTGGCGAAAATTGGCGTGGGTGGCGGCACCGGACACGTCTTTGAATTTCGCGGCGAAGCGATTCGTGGATTGTCGATGGAGCAGCGCATGACCATTTGCAATATGTCTATCGAAGGCGGCGCACGGGCTGGCTTGATTGCACCTGATGACACCACATTTGAATACATTGCCGGTCGCCCGCGTGCGCCGAAAGGTGCTGCTTGGGATGCGGCCGTTGCAGAATGGCGCAAACTGGCCTCCGATGAAGGCGCACAGTTCGACAAAGAAATCGATCTCGATGCCAG
>QQUD01000454.1 GCA_008501785.1 Chloroflexota bacterium | reverse complement strand
CGCGGGAATGACAAGTTCCCTATTACAGTTTTATTTTCTTAACGTTCATTAAATATGCTTGCATAGAGCGCAGCCAATGGTTTTAACACCGATCTTGTGGTTAGGTTTCTTCTGGAGGCTCCTCTGCCAATAAACTATCGATTTTGGCAGCTAATTCATCGATTTGACTGTGAATTGATTTCAATTCTTCACGTGATGGTACGCCTCTTGTATTGAGCAGTCGTTCAATATGCTGCTGACCTGGAATGGTGAACAGATCTTTTGCGCTGGTGGAGAGTAATTTGTTGCGTAGGCGTATGGCTTCTTCTTGTGCAAGCTCTCCCCGGCCAATCAGATTTTGAATGCGTTTGTCGATTTCTTCATCAACATGTCGCAGCAGGTCTAGTGGTGATGTCAGTGTACGACGTAAGGTGTTAACGGTTTCTCCGCCTGCCTGGACTAGACCAGTGAGGACGGAGGTTGGTAAAAAGCCACCCTTTTTCTTTTCTTGCTCGAAGATAATTTGGGTGAGGGTAACGGCCGTTAAATCTTCATCGGTTGTGTGATCAATGACCTGAACTTCTTTCCCCTTGCGGATTAACCCAGCAATGCCATCAAGCGTGATATAACGCTTTGCCTCTGTATTGTATAGTTTGCGATTTGGATACCGCTTGATAACCGGCATTGATTGTCTCCCTTGCGTACGGTGGTGAAATCACCCATAACCGTGGTTGCATCTGATGTTTAAATGATTATAGGCATGTTCAGCGAGGATGCAAAAAGGGAGAGAAGCGGCGCATTCTCTCCCTGATTATAAAAATTGGGTGCTGATTTCGTTAAAAGTGATGAAAGTTAGCCGTTTTTTTTCAGCTCATCTACTTTTTTGGTTAACTCGGAAACTTTTTGGCTTAATGTGTCAATATCTTTTTTAGAAGGGATATTCATGCGGCTCAGTAAACTGTCCATACGCTGTTCGATTTCAACTTCAACACGTTTACTGCTTTCTGTTGCCCGCTTTTTGCGTTTATCTAGCAGTTCGTCGATGAGTTTACGGCCGTCTTTTTCGGCAATTTCACCTCGATCAACCAGTTTGCTTACGAACCCTTCTACTTCTTCTTGTGCCAGGGTAACTGCGCCAAGCCCTGCCATTAGTACGCGGCGTACACCTTTCAAGAAATCCTGCGATGCTTCGGTGACTTCTTCTTCTACATTAATTTTGTCAGCCATCAGATCATCCCCTATTTGTCTAAAATAGACATTGTCGAAATGGATTTTATGTCACGCAAAGGGGCAAAGACGCTAAGATTATTTCTCTTTGCGAATTCGTGTCTTTAGGTGGCATTTCTTAATTCCGATATTCTTTATAAATTTTACTTCACCATCATGACGCGGTGCATTATATGAAAATTACTATAATACAGGCAAAAATGAAAGTCAATGCAATTCTACAAATATACGAAATTTTGTATAATAGGTTTGTTGGGATGATTGAACTGTACATAAATTTAAACAATATAGCCCCTGTCTGTTTAATAAAACCAGGCAAGTAGTGCTTGCCCAGTAAAAGGAATGTGCGAATTATGGCATCTAAAAATCAACTGTTGACGGAATCAGAACGAAATGCCTTAGGTCAGATTGCGGGTGACGCTGATGTGCAGGCACAACGTGCGTCGGCGCTGTTGGCTTTGGATGAAGGGAAATCGCAGGCGGAAACGGCCGTTTTAACGAATCTCACAGTGGGTCAGGTGAAATACATTCGCAGTAAGTTTGGCAAGGTTGGATTGGCAGTGTTTCCCGGAGTAGAGGCAAGTTCGGTAGCGGAAGCTGTTGAACGTGCAGATGTGGATGAGGGGGGTGAAGACGGCCGTTTACAAGACCTTGTGTCCGAATTAGATGGCTTGCTCTCCGAACTTAAGACTACCTTGCCTGAATCCAATCAATCTCCCTATTCGCCATTGCAGTTGCTTACCATGATCCGAGAAAACTTGATGCAGCTCACCCCAGATGTGCAGTCGGGCATTCTCGAAAGCTTCCAGGATATGACTGTAGAGGATTTAAAAGACCTGGAAACGTGGAAGGGGATGGCCTACATGCTCAACTATTCGGCCCGATTCCAGGCAAATCAAGTCAAAGATAAAATGAATGAGCAACTGCCGAAACCACTGAAACCAGATACTCTCATTGGCATAATGAAGCAAAGCATTGATCGGCTTACCCCAGACCTGGCTAAAGACCTCTACAACAATTTGCAAGGCACATCTAAGGAAGATTGGATGGATCCAGACACGTGGAAGGGGATGTGGTATATGATTAATTACTCGCTGCAATTTCAGGCAGAGCAATTAAAACAGCGTGTGAAGGGAGACTCTCCTGAAGAGTAATTGCTAAAAGTTGATGTGTTTCATAAACACCTGGCAGGCCTGTAAATTTTTTAATATCTATTGTAAGGATATTTAGTTATACTTTTACAATATTCATAATCGTAGTCGATCCAATATAATAACGTCTCAACATCGGCATAATTCAATCACAACCACGAGATGACTTTTTTATTGATGTATTGTAATAAGTGAATGTCCCATTTTATTTGTATTTATTTATCGGGACGTGGAAGTAACAATCTCCGGAATCAGACGTATGCAAGATGTACCGGAAGAGTTTGGAGGATAGTGAGATGCTGCCATTTGTAAAACGATTAATTGGATCCATCCAATTAGGAAAGATTTCTATTGGGCTGGTGAGCTGGCTTTCCCTATTTTTCTTTTTAATATTTACTGTTAGTTTATTGGTTTCTCATGATGTGTCATCGGTGCGAGCTGATGCTGATTTTGAGGAGGAATTTCGAGACACTGGTAAATTCGGTTTTGTTGCGGGAGGCGGTGGTACAAGAGGTGATCCATTTGTTGCCCCTGCTGATCCAACATTTTGGACAGGTGAAACGACCTTTACGTTAACGATCCCACCCAATGCTGTCATAGAAAAATCTCGGTTAATTTGGACCGGTAAAAGCAGTAATGTTGATCCGAATGGGGTAAGGTTAAAGGTTAATAATATTGATCAGGGTTTGCTGGGAGCAGATAAGCAATTTATCCAAAATCCTTGGGCGACTGGTGTCAATTTACATCATGAAACTGTAGACATCACTAATATATTAACCGCCACAACAAATTTGTCGGGAACCATAACGTTTAATGTCTCAGATCATAATCATGCCACTTCATCCAAAACGAATGATCTTAATTTCGGTGTGGGTATTTGGATAGTTTACTCTCACCCAAATGAGCCTGAAGGTGAGTTGGTTGTTTATCAAGGTATGGATTCATTTTATGGCGATTACCTAACTTCACCAAGGGGCCCGCATAGTTTAGTGCATTGTACTGATTTTACGGCCGATACGGTGGATCGTGTTGCAGATGTGGTACAAATGGTATCTGGTGTGGATTATTATCATTCGACTTCACTTGCTCAAACCCGCTATCGAAGCAATGCGATTTGGTATGAAGTTGGAAATGGTACTGGCAAACCGCCATTGACTGAAACGAATGGTTCTGATCAGTTGCCGAGGTTGGCTAATGTTGATAGGCCAAATGCAAAAGGATTAAACACTGTTGGGATGTATCCTCTCCAAAGTATGGATGGGTTAGAGTGGGATACGTTTAGCATGACTGCTGGTGTAAATGTGCCTCAGGGTGATAGTTGGGCTTGTTTTCAGATTGAATCGGGAGATCACGCAAATAATACGACGAATCCTCCTACCAATGAATATAAGGCAAGTGGTATGTGGAATTTGTATATGCTCCGTATACGACGCCCAACGACAACGGCTGTTGACCTTATTTCTTTTACGGGTCATGCAGCTCCGGAAAAGCAGGTGACATTGAATTGGGAAACGGCCGTTGAAGAAAACAACTTCGGTTTTAAGTTGTATCGCTCAGATACAGATATATTCTCTGACGCCGAGCAAATAGGGTTTGTTACTTCTAATATGAATGGGAGTAAGGGGGCTGTGTACCAATTTGATGATGTGGCCCCTGAATTTGGAACATGGTATTACTGGTTGGAAGATATAGATACAGAGGAAGGAACGACGCTGCATGATCCAATACAGGTGCTAGTTTCTCGTTCCCAAAATCAGTATTTGCCTTTAATATCACGGTAAGCTGTATTACTTATTCTTCAAATAAAAAATTGTATGAACGTAGATAAACACAGGTTTTACAGAAAATTGAAAAATCTGTGTTTATTTTTTTAATCTATGCGCTAAAGATTAGAATATCTAATTGGGAACAAAGCTGCTGAAAGTATGTAGGGTGTATTTTAAGATATTATATGAAACGAACTGTATGGTTTTTATTGGTAGTCACGGCCGTTTTCCTCATAGGTCGTCCCGCTGTTCAATCTGCTCACGACAAGACAACCTCACAATCATCACTCAACATGGAAGAAGACGGAATGCTTGTACATTGGCAGGTGCCTGTACCTCAATTTTCTGTTGAGGAGCAGGTTAGTTATGTTGAAATCCCCGATTACTTGATGACAGAAGAACCGGGTGAATACCTTTTACCTGTAGATGCAAAGTTAATCGCGGTGCCTGATGGCGCACAGCCAACGGTTGAAGTGATCTCGCTCAAACAATCTTCTTATCCGTTAATGCACGCACCGGCGATTGCCCCCATGCCAGCTGGTGTCATTACCGATGCGGATGGTCAAGTGATTGGGGGTGATTTTCAGCCAGTAACAAATGCAAATCCGCAAGCATCTGCTTTAGTGAGTCTTGATGAAGTGGGAATTATGCGTGGTGTGCGGCTGATGCGGCTGACGTTAATCCCGGTGCGTCCACAACAAGGCGCATATCTGGTTGCTGAGCAGGTGTCGGTGCGGGTACGGTTTAATCAGCCAGAACGGTCAGCATTGTTGGGTGATTCATTGCAAATGGCAAACACGGCCGTTTCTGACACCCTCCTCAAAACTGTGCAATCCATGGTGGTCAATCCGCAGCAGGTGTCGGGATTTCAATCGAAACCTGCTGCATCCTTATTAAGCCGTATACAAACTGAGACGACAAGTTCTCCAACTGTCGCGATTGAAGTATCTGAGGTGGGGATAACGGCCGTTACCTATGCTGACCTGGCGGCAACTGGCTTTCCGGTGGGGTCTGCGAATCCCCAAAATTTGCACCTAAAACATGATGGTGTAGAAGTGCCTATCGAGTGGATAGGGGATGCTGATGACACATTTGAAGCAAATGAACAATTCTTTTTTTATGCAGCGCCTCGATTTAGCCGTTGGTTTAATGGGGATATTTATTTGCTGACGGCTGATAATTTAACTGGTGACCGCATTAGCACGCAGTCTGCATTCCCCGACGGATTGATCGGGGGACAAGTTCTGCTAGATACGACAATTGAATTGAATGATTTGTATATGCCGGATGCTAATTTCGGGTCGATGCCGCCCGGACGAGACGGAGATCGGTTTGTCTGGGATTTCTTTAAGTCACAAGGAATTGCTGAGCGGGATTATTCGATTTCCTTAACAACAGTTGACACCAGTGTGGATGCCGAATTGACTTTGTGGTTTATTGGGTTTACGAATCCATCGCAAGCCCCGGACCATCAAGTGAATGTGACGTGGAATGGGGCTGATGTGGGGAGCGTGATTTGGGAAGGGAAAACGGCCGTGACCAGCACGTTAACCATCCCATCGGCAAATTTGCAACCCACAAACCTAATGACGCTTACCCTGGTAGACCCCCCAGGTGTGACCATCAATGGTGTTTGGTTTGATGCGGCACAGGTGCGATATTCGCAAAACGATGCCCAAATTGGCAATGCGCTGCAATTTACAGGAGAAGCAACACAACACAAATACAGTGTTGGATTAGCGAATACAATTGATCTACGTATTTACGACGTTACCAATCCCGATAGTCCCATCAAGTTGGGCGAGGAAGAAATAATAGATGGAAAGACTGTATTATTTGGCGATCCGTCCAATGGCCCGCACAATTATGCGCTCGCCAATCTAACTGGCATCATTAGCCCCGACAACATACGTTTGTTGCGAACCCTACAAACGGAAAACACAACTGGGGCAAACTATATCGTTATTTCTCCCGATGCATTTATGCCTGCTCTAAACAGCTTAGTTGTCTTGCGTCAAAGTCAAGGGTTGCAAGTTGTGGTAGAAGATGTACAGGCGATTTATGACCAATATGGTGGCGGCTTCCCTGTGCCAGATGCGATTCATGATTATCTGGCAAATACGTACGCTAATTGGAATCCGATTCCTGAATATGTGCTGTTGGTGGGAGATGCGACGTTTGATCCAAAGCAGTATCGGGCGGATTCTATCAAAACCTGGGTAGCACCCTTTTTGCTGGAAGCAGACCCATGGATTGGTGAAGTCCCTGTTGATAATCGATTTGTGACGTTTGATGGTGGCAATACTGACACATTGCCGGACATGATGATTGGTCGATTGCCGGTAAATAGTCTGAGTGAAACGCAAACGGTTGTGAACAAGATTGTACAGTATGAAACGAACCCAGAATTTGGGCCGTGGAACGGCCGTATTCCTTTTGTTGCCGATAAAGGGGACGATGCCGGTGATTTTGCAGCCCATTCAAACACGCTCATCTCGAAATTTGTCCATTCTCCCTGGACTGAGCAGACATGGTATTTGAACGTAACGCAAGACAGTGCAGAGGAATTGCATGATTCATTATTGAATACATGGAATCAAGGCAGCGGGATAATTGTATACAGTGGTCACTCCTCGCAATTCCAATGGTCTGGAATACCGGTTTTACACGTGGATGATGTTGCTTCATTGAACAACGGCGCTAGATTACCAATTGTGTTAGAGATGACGTGCCTCACAGGTTCGTATCACATTCCTGATTTGGTGACATTGGATGAGGAACTGATACGGTCAGAAACTGGGGGCGCAGTGGCTGTTTGGGGATCGACTGGATTTGGTGTGGCAACGGGTCATCAAGAGTTGGCCTCTGGATTTTTCCAAACATTGCTTATAGACGGGAATCCAGTGATTGGGCAGGCTGTCTTAGCAGGAAAATTAAATCTGAGGAATTTCCATCGGGATTTGCTAGATACGTTTACCTTATTGGGGGATCCGTATTTGCATTTGAATCAGGAGATACCGGAGAATCAATTATATTTACCGGCTGTAAACAGATAGGCAACAACGGTTTATAAAGTAAAATGAAAAAAGTTTTCAGAATTTTTAACCACAGATTTCGCAGATTTCACAGATTGTTTGTGCTTTAAATCTGTGTAAATTTGTGAAATCTGCGGATTGTTATTTCTTGATTCTTTTTTCGGATCACTTAAAATGAGCGGATCAAAGTTTTCAGAATGATTTTGCTTTTTACTTTTTCTGCTTTTGTTGTGGACAATAACCAAAAATATTGAATGGGATGAGGAAGATGGCAAACGACAAAGCCTCACACATGGCAAAACGAAGGGAAGGCATATGGCTGGGAGCGGCTATTTTGGGGCTGTTGGTGATGACGGTGTTGGTCGTAATTGCTACTTATTACTTTGTGGCATCTTTTTTGGTGGGATGGCAACCTGAGCCTGTGCCGATTGTGGTGCAGGCAACACAGACGCCTGATGTAGTAGATGTTGTGGTTGTGGCGGAGGTGGTGGGAGAAACGGCCGTATCCCCAACACAAACCCCCACATTTTTCCAACCCCCCAAAGCAATTGCGCAAGAAATTACTTCTGCAGTTCCTGAAAATTTGCCAAATGAAGAACCAGACAATATTGTCACCCCAATTCCCCATTCGAATGCCTATTTAATCATTCCATCTTTAAATGTAAGCCAGGAAATTACCGATGTGCCAATTGTTGAAGGGGAATGGGCGATTGATGAGTTGGGGTCTCAGGTTGGTTTATTGGATTCTACTGGGACACATCCAGGTGATGATATGGCGATGGCCTTTATTGGACATGTGACACGACCCTGGCCAGAAATTTCTGGCCCATTTGCCGATTTGATCTTACTCAAACATGGAGAGGAAGTGATTTATCGGGTAAATGGCACAGATTATGTCTACCAGGTCGAGCGCATCTTCCGGGCCGATCCGCGAGCCGTTGATTTATTATATGTGCCTAATGGTGAAAAGATTGTACTGGTGACCTGTTCTGGCTGGGATTTTGTAGATCGTGAGTATGCTGAACGACTGATCACCAGGGCGATTTTAGTCCGTACAGAGACTTCACCGACAACGATTCAGTAAATTCAATACCCAATATAGCCAATTTGCCCCGAAGCCTTTCCTCAGCTATTGCATTCGTTATAATCATAAGAAAATGGATGCAAATTGCTAATTATTTTAATGAAAAAGAATATAAAAATCTGAGGACGTGCCAACTCGTTAAATAAATTATGAAACAAAAGACTAGCCCAAAGGTTTGGATTTTAATTCCTGCAAGAGGTGGCTCGAAGGGGATTCCAAGAAAAAACATTAAAAAATTGAATGGAATTCCATTAATTCGTCATGTTCTTCTGGAACTTTCAAAAAAATTTGACAGAGAATCAATTATTGTAAGTACTGACAATAGCGAAATTGCTCAACTTAGCAATGAATTCGCTCAAATCCATAAACGTTCTGCAGACTCAGCAAGGGATATAAGCACACTTGACGATGTAGCCTTAGAAGTTAGCAACTGGCTATTAAATCACAGCGCTGAAAAAGAAGATATTATTCTCACAATTCAACCAACAAGTCCCTTCTTAACGTGTAGTACCGTTGAAAAAGGGATTCAATTGCTTCAGGAGGGAGCAAAGTCTGTACTTACCGTTGTTGATGATAGGCATTTACGTTGGACAGTGAAGAGTGAGGGTCAGGCAAAACCTCTTTATTCTGAGCGGGTGAATCGTCAATGGTTGCCTGTTACATTCAGTGAAACGGGTGGTATTATCGGTTGTTTTATCAATTCACTCTTGGAAAATGGGTCAAGAATTCAAGCGCCTGTTGCTTTACTGGAAATAAGTAAAAAAGAAGGACTTGATATTGATACATATGCCGACTGGGCTTCAGCAGAATATTATGCACGTCGTAAAAAGATTGTCATTCGAGCTGATGCCAGTCCTCAATTGGGCATGGGACATGTGTATAGAGCTATTGCACTTGCATATGAGCTAAATGAACATGATTTAAGGATTGTCACAAGATGTGATGGTGACAATAAATTGGGTGCCAACTTTTTAGAAGGCCTTCCGTATAAAATTACTCAGATTGAGGATGAGTCAGCTTTTTTTAAATTCATGGAAGAACTTCAACCTCATTTAGCTGTGCTTGATGTTTTAGATACAACTGAAGAATATGTTCAGGCTGTAAAACAGAATACGACTTGCGTTGTTTCATTAGAAGACTTGGGTTTAGGAGCACGTTTTGCAGATATTGTTATTAATGATCTTTATACAGATTTATATCCACATAACAATCACTGGTATGGAGTAAAAAATGCAATTCTTGCACCCCAGTTTGAAACGGTCTCGCCGCGTGAATTGTTGAATTCACCCGTTAAAACTATTTTATTGGCATTTGGTGGAACGGACCCTCAAAATCTGACAAAAAAGGCGTTATCTGCATTAAAGCAAGTCCAGTATCCTGAAGACGTTATTGTTGTGTTGGGGCCGGGATATCAACACGCTATGCTAAGCTTGGACGAATATGGATTAAACGGCCGTCTTCACACCTCCGTTGAAAATATGGCACTTTTAATGCAACAGGCTGACCTGGCATTAACAAGTGGCGGTCGTACAGTAACAGAATTGATGACATTGGGAATTCCTACAATTGTTCTTTGTCAAAATAATCGTGAACTAACGCATACTCATGCTTCGAGTCCATATGGTGTTATCAATTTGGGGCTAGGGGAACATGTTAATGTAACTTCTCTGGCAAACCATATTTCACATTTATTAGAAAATAAAAATTTACGGGTTAGTATGCGAGAGCGAGCCTTAAAAGCCGTTAAAGAACGTTCAAATACAGCAATTGTTCAACGAATATTGAGTAAAGTGTTTAGTTCAAATTACTAAATTAGGGGCCTGCGCTATTATGTCGAAACCAGCTATTCAGATCGGAAATCAAATAATTGAAGAAACATCCCCTCCATACATTATTGCCGAAGCGGGTGTGCATCATTACAATAGCTTGACACTTGCGAAAGAATACATGATTCAAGCTAAGCTTTGTGGGGTAGATGCAATAAAATTCCAAACCTATTCCGCTAATCGTATAGCCACAACATGGGCTCCTACTTATTGGAATGATAAAAGCGGCAAGACACAATTTGACATATTCGCTGAACGTTCAAACCTTGCTTACGAAGATTATCGTGATCTTTTCAATTTTGCTAAAGAATTGAAGTTAACCCTATTATCAACCCCATTTGATCCTGATTCTGCTGCACTTCTTGCTGAATTTGACATGGCTGCGTTCAAAATTGCGTCTGCTGATCTAACCTATTATCCTCTTTTAGAAACGATTGCTAGTTATAAAAAGCCTATCTTGCTTTCAACTGGAGCTGCAACCTTTGCAGAAGTTGAAGAGGCCATCACATTTTTAAAGAGTCTAAATGCACAATTCTGTTTATTACACTGTGTTCTTAGTTATCCAACGCCAATCAAAGATGCTAATTTACAAAGAATTGTACAACTCAAAAAGCGATTTCCTGAAATGATTGTTGGATATTCAGATCATACACAGCCACAGTATACAATGATTGCCTGTCCAATTGCCGTCTCAAATGGGGCACAAATTATCGAGAAACACTTCACTCTAAATAATTTGTTAGATGAAGATGATCACTATCATGCAGTTGATGTTTCTGGTCTAAAGCGACTTGTGCGAGATTGTAAAGATGCAAAAATCATGGCTGCTGCGGCAGAAGAGATGAAAGAAAGTGAAATTCCTGCTCGAACTTATGCCAGACGTAGCATCGTAGCTGCAAAATCGTTAAAAGCTGGCACAATTATTACAAAAAATGATATCGATTTCAAGCGCCCTGGCACAGGCTTATCTCCAGTTGATTTTGCACAAGTGTTGGGTAAAGAATTGATGCAGGATATAGCTCAAGATGACCTTATAAAACTTGAGCATTTATGTTGAATCAATAGATTGGATAGTTAGATGTATATTTTACTTCATGGTGCAAAAAAAAATGTTGGGGATTTCCTTATCTTTGAAAGAGCACGCGAATTAATTCGAAGATATCGAAAAACAGATGATTTAATTGAGCTCCCGCGATGGGAATCGCTTGCTCAAAATATTGACTTGGTTAATAAGTCTGATGCAATTATTTGGTGTGGTGGACCAGGATATGCATTTGATTTTTATCCTAACGTACTGCCATTAGTAAAAAATCTGACAGATATAAAGGTGCCAATAATTCCGATGGGATTAGGATGGGCGGTTGGTGAACAAAGTGAAAACATAGAAGCTTTTTCTTTCAATGAAAAGGCTCATGATGCACTTCATGAAATCCATTCTCGAATTTCTTATTCGAGTGTTCGGGATATTTTAACTGAACAGGTTGTCAGGAATGCCGGTATTAATAATGTGGTGACAACAGGATGTGCCGCCTGGTCATATTTACCCAATATTGAACAAGATTTTGTTTCACCCAAATCGATTCAGCGTATTGTTGTAACTTCACCAGCTAAACATATTTACTTTAAGGAAGCAGCCCAAGTTGTGCGATTAATAGGTCAACTGTTTCCAGGGTCAGAACGGTATCTTGTGTTTCATCGTGGTATTCTGCCAGATAAATATACACCAATAAAGCCATCTGTAGATAATATTTTGTTGGCTTTGTCTGGATATCGGGCAGGGTTTCGTATTGTAGATGCATCATATTCAACAGATAAAATCAAATTTTATGAGACGTGTGATTTCCATGTTGGTTATCGGGTTCATGCTCACATAGATTTCCTTAGTTTGCGGAAGCCATCCATATTATTGCAAGAAGATGCACGTGGGATTGGACAATCATTAACTTTAAAAACCAAAGATGTTCGTGCTGGATGTGATAATGCTCGTGAATTATTACAGTCAATTATTATCAAACACCAGGATACAAACTTTAATTCATTTCATCAAACGATTGAAGTTATGAAATCAAAGCATGCCATTATGCGTGATTTCATTCAATCTTTTTAGGATGACAATATGTACCATTTGTTGAGAGGGAAAATACTGCTATGGAGTAAAAATGGTGCATTGAACAGATTTAGTGCATATATGTTGGCAGGTATTTTAAATAAAGCCCTGCCATTTTTCTTGTTACCGGTTTTAACTACTTATTTGTCCCCTGAAGAATATGGTACCCTGGCACTTTATCAAGTTTTGATTTCTTTTTTTGTGCCGATAATTGGTATGAATATGCAGGCAAATATTACTAGACATTTTTTCCGAAAAAGTCGAGAAGAAATTGCCCACATTATTTTTACTATATGCCTAATTCTCGTGTCTGTTTTTGTGATAGTGTTGTTCCTTTTCGTGCCGATATTAGGTTTTTTCCCAGCAATAGTAGATTTGCCATTAATCTGGATTTGCACTATTCCAGTTGTTGCTGCATCGATGATTGTGAAACAATTTAATTTGACTGTTTTACGTAACCAGGAAAGAGCAAAGTTATATGGAATGTTTGAAGTTTCGGCAACAGTAATAAATTTGTTTATCACGATTGTTCTTGTCGTGTTTTTCGAAATGGGTTGGCAAGGTAGAGCTGCTGGTGTTTTTTTTGCTCCCTTAATAATTGGGATTGTGGGAATGATACGCCTTTATCGGTCAAAATTCATCATCCCAATTTTTGATCGGGAAATCTTTCGTAACATACTTAAAGTTTCGTTTCCGCTTATCCCACATGCTTTGAGCATGGTTGTTATTTCTTTAAGTGATCGTTTTTTCCTTGATCATATGCTGGGGAAGGAAGCTGTAGGCATCTATACAGTCGGATACCAGTTTGGCATGATTGTGGCAATATCAACAGACTCGTTTAGTAAAGCATGGTCACCATGGATGTATAAACAATTAGCTGATTTAAATTCACAACAATTAAAAAGAGTTGTGCAATATACCTATTTTTATGATATTGGTGTCTTGATTTTTGCAATTGTAGTCACTTTTAGCTCTTATATCTTGATTGAGTTTATGACAACAGAAGCTTATTTTGGAGCAAAGCAATTTGTGATATGGATAGCTGTTAGCTATGCAATACGGGGGATGTATTTGATGCGATTCCCGTATTTAATTCATGAAGGAAAAACAGGCTTTCTAGCGATTATGACAACGACGTCGGCGATTATAAACTTAATTGCAAATTATTTCCTTATTTTGCACTATGGTGCTCTAGGTGCGGCCCAAGCTACTCTTTTATCCTTCTTGATTCAATTCGTTGGTATATGGTGGTATGCAAATAAAATACATCCTATGCCTTGGTTTTCCAAAGCATTGGTGAAACGGGGATAACTTTAGTGAGTGATGCCACGATGGCTACAGCGGATATCAATAAGGAACGGATGAAGAAAGTGGATATTATCCGTTTCTTATTGATATCCATAATAGCCTACTGAAAAGCAACAAACTAATATTTTAAACAGTCAGTAGCACACTAATTGATGAAGACCCATAAATTTTAGTGCTTGGATTCGGCGCGAATCGATGTATCGGAGCGATTAGACAGGATGTTTCAAGGGAATCTTTGACGGATTATCGTTGATGTTTTTGAGGGAGTTTGAGTGTTAGAATTTTTTAGATGGGTTTTCAATGTAGTAAAAATAGCAATTTCTTTAGATGTTGCTGATTTAAGTTATTTGTATGTACCTCATAATTTGGAATACACGTTATTATCTCGTGTGGGTGTACCCAGGCCCGGTGTGTTTTTTCGGATTGGTTCTTTTATTTGGCGAATGTTTTATGTATTATGGAAACGGCCGTTATCCTTCAAAAAACATCCTCCCAATTCCGTTCTTTTTTTCGCAAAAACAAATAATCAGGAAAGGGCATTACGTACTTTGGCCGACAATATATCGCATCCTCTTTTTGTAGGAGTAGATGGTTTTGGTACAAAACAATTGCCTGTTTTTTGGGCATATTTCTTCTCGATTCCATTTTTGCCGTGTGTATGCTTCAAATTTTTCAAAGCCAAAGGAGCCGAAAGAAAAGCATTCTCTTATGTTTTTGATTTTTATTGGCTTTCCTATGGGGTTTACATTTTGGTGCGACAAGTTCTCCGAAAAACCAATCCTGACTTAATTGTATTAGCAAATGATCATGTGATGTGGACGAGAGTTTTTATTTTAGCTGCTCGAGATGCTGATATTCCCACTGTTTATATTCAACATGCATCAGTTACAGAACGATTCCCTCCACTAACGGTAGACTATGCCCTTTTAGAAGGGAAGGATACAGCCGAAAAATATGCGACAAGAGGAAAATCAAAAACAAAAGCATTTTTAATCGGAATTCCGCGGTTGGATCAATACTTTTCAAAGATTAATTATGATCATTCATTACAAACCATAGGGGTTTGTGTTGGGTTACAAAACACCCCTGAACAACTAGAACCATTATGTCGAGCTTTACAGCAACACACTTCAACTTTTAAGTTTGTATTACGTCCTCATCCCGCCGATCCTCGAAAGGAAGCTTGGCAAAAAATTGCGTCTGAAGCTAATTGGCAATTTTCTAACAATGCTGAAGACGCTTTCCAATATCTGAGTCGTGTTGATGCCATCGTTTCCGGAGATTCAAATATCCTACTCGAAGCGGTGTTAATGAATGTTAATGCTATCTGTTACGATTTTTCAGGCGAGAATTTGGACTGGTATGGCTTTCAAAAACATGGTTTGGTTGAATATTTTTCTGAACCAAATTCTATCGTGCAATATTTATATGAGCTTCTCGATTCGCTCCCTTCAGACGTTCGTAACAAAGCAAAGAGATATTGTTCTACAATAAATACAAAATATGATGGCTGTTCTCAAGAACTTGCAGTAGAACTTATTAATCAGTTTGTTAATAGAAACAGTGGTAGCTTTGAAGATTGGCAACTCATTGATTTAGGGAATTATTTGTCAGTTTATGAGCCTGTGTAATGAAAATATTGGGTCTTATCCGTAAACCCCAAACGCAATCTAACCAATTTGCTCTGGAACCTATCTTCATGTATGATTCCGCGCAGTTTGTCCATACACGGAGGATGTCATTGTGGAAGAGGAAATCGATTTACGGCCGTATATTGAGGCGTTAATTAAGAATTGGAAATGGATTGTGGGAGTAGGGGTAGTAACGGCAGTTATCGCTTTTATTATTGCCTCATTGCGTCCACCAACCTATGCAGCAACCGCCTTAGTAACCATCATTGATACGAGGGAAATTGTTAAGCTAGACGATGGCATCTCCGATGTAATCGGTAATCAACCACTGGCAGCCTTTCCCGAACTGGCGCTCAGTGATGAAGTGTTGCGCATAGTGCTTGAAGAAGTTTCGCTTGAAAATGACCTGACGATTCGTGAACTTAGAGCTAATCTAGAAGCAGAATCAGGGGCAGACAAAACAGTTATCAGACTCACATCAACAACTAATAAAGCAGAAGAAAGCGCTCATTTAACTAATGCATGGGCCGAAGCTTTTGTAAATTGGGCAAATCGTTTATATCAAGGGAAGGGAGGGGAGCGGCTTGTTTTTTTTGAGGAGCAGCTCAAATCAGCCGAAACCTCTTTGACTGCTGCCGAAGATGCATTAGAAGCGTATCAAGGAATCAATCGCACGGCAATCATCAGCAATGCATTAAACAATTCCCGACAAAACCACGCTGTTTACTTAAAGCAGCAAGAGCGTACCCAACAACTGCATGACAATGCTCAAGCACTACGCCAACAAATATTGAATATATCTACAGGCGACCCAATTTCCTATGCAGATCAATTAACCTATTTACAACTACAACTCCAAACATTTAATGATGAAGATACGTCACCTGTTATTCTTGATTTGAGTGCCCAAGAGACCTTAACAACATCAAACCGCGACGAACAAATAGAGATTTTGGATGGATTGATTGAAACACTCGCAGGAAAAAAAATTCAACTTGATAAGAAAGTAACCGAAATTGAGCCACACATATTGACTTTACAAAGTGAAATTCAAGAGTCTTCGACGAGGTTAGCCCGCCTCGAGCATAATGTTGCTGTTGCGCAAGAAACATATAATTCACTAGTATTTCAAGTAGAAGAAGAGCAGATTGTTTCACAAGATACTACTGGTGGGTTTCAATTGGCGAGTAAAGCGGCCGTTTCCGAAAAGGCATTAAGTGATAGCCGTTTGGGAATAACAATGCTTGCTGGCCTGGTAGGTTTATTTATTGCGGTTTTCGTTTTTGTCTTTGTTCTTTGGTGGAATACGCTATTCAAGAAATCGTAAAGCTATCAGTTAAGAAAAAATAAAATAATCTGAGGAGATTGATATGATGTTAGAATGGCCTGATCCAAAGGAATTTTGGTCTAATAAGCGAGTTTGTGTAACCGGTGGTGCCGGATTTCTGGGTTCATTTGTGGTAAAAAAACTACAAGAACGAGGTGTCAATGAGATATTTATTCCTCGGAAAAAAGACTATGATCTTATAAATCCTGATGCTGTTCGCAGTCTGCTTGATGATTCAAAACCGGATATTATTATTCATTTAGCAGCACAAGTAGGGGGTATTGGGGCCAATCGTTCCCATCCAGCAGAGTTTTTCTATAATAACTTAATGATGGGTGTTCCGCTTTTTCATGAGGCCTGGAAAATAGGCGTGAAAAAATTTATTGCAGCCGGAACTGTTTGCGCCTACCCAAAATATGCACCAGTGCCGTTTAAAGAAGAAGACCTATGGAATGGATATCCCGAAGAAACAAATGCACCCTACGGCCTTGCCAAAAAGATGCTGTTGGTTCAATCTCAAACATATCGTGAACAATATGGTTTCAATTCCATTTTCCTGCTGCCCGTAAACCTTTATGGCCCTCACGATAATTTTGATCTTGAAACTTCTCATGTAATTCCAGCCCTGATACGTAAATGCATAGATGCCAAAAGAATGGGGGTAAAAAAGATTGAAGCATGGGGTGATGGGTCTCCTACGCGCGAGTTTTTATATGTTGAAGATGCTGCAGAAGGTGTTTTGTTGGCAACTGAACGCTATAACAAAAGCGAACCTGTAAATCTCGGAAGTTCATTTGAAGTTAGCATCAAAGATTTGCTCGAGATGATT
>QQUD01000529.1 GCA_008501785.1 Chloroflexota bacterium | reverse complement strand
TTTAAATATTTGCTGCCAGCGTGCTTTGTCTACCCAGTATGAGTGCTGTGTGTCGGCTTCTGTTAATGCGGTCACAATAATGGATAATCCGGCCCGTGGGCGGTCGATTAGCAAATAGAGACCATCTGCCAGGTTTGTAACTAGCTCGTTTTCACTTTGTCGTGCCTGACTGGCAAGATAAAGGAGGAAATCTTGTGAGCTGTCGGTATGAATGTACATTTCTTCAATAAGCGGCAGGGATCGTTCTGGCATGGCTTGCAGTCGCTGGTAGAAACGGCGAGCCTGGGCGGCTGGCAGCTGGGATTGTCGAATAATGAGAACGGCCGTTCCCAAAATCAATAACACCAAAGCCGCAATTAATAGTGGTGAGGCTTCACTTAAAGGTGAAGGCACTGGCGGTGGCAGCGCAGGGGGCGGTACAATTTCGCCTGAATAAGACCCATCTTCGTAAACAAATTTGTAATCAACCAACTGTCCAGCAGGTACTTCAATGGCAGGCCAAAACAGCGGCTCATTGCTATTGGTCGTTCTTGTGCCTTTTGAAATCCAAGAATTGGGAGTTTGCGCATTTTGCACTTGAAGCTCAACAGACACATTATCTTGATCCACATCGAGCACGTCGATGCTAAAGCTGTATTGGCCAGGGCGCACTTCTGTGCGCGGATTGGTGAGCAACGGCGGGCGGTTTTCCTGAGTGCGGAACAACTCTATTTCACCATTGTTGGTTAAGATGACCAGGTCTTTTTTATTTGTGTCACGTTGCAGGGTTGTGAGAATAAATACCCCGCTCGACAGCGATAATTCATCAATGTAAATGGGATTTTGCAGCACATTTGTAAACAAATGCACTTTGTCATCTTCAGACCCTATCGCTGCATCTGGTAAAAAATCCCCATCTAAATCGCCCCAATAGAGGCTGGTGATATTGTCAATGCCGGTTTGCTGCCACATGATTTGCGGCTCATTTTCTTCAACGGTGATGCGCATCAGCTGATCATCAATGGTGGCCACAATAAATGCTTCGGCTGATGTTTGTTGAAATGCTTCGGTGATAATGTCATTAGCTGGCTGACTGTATTTTGGAATTTCACTCAGGGGCAGCGGCCATTGAGGTAATTGAATGCCGTCCCAATGATGACCCCGCATCGTGCCATCTTCCAAAAACAAGATAATGCGGGTTGCTAATTCTCCACCAGGTTGATCGAGTAAAAACAGCCCGGTGATTTGGCTGTTGTGCTGGATAATTGGACGTGGGTAAAGATTGTTGTTGATTTTATAAACAACTTGAGGTGTGACGACTAACAGGTCAATATCTTCGCTGTACAGGTTTTTTTGAGGGAGAAGCTGTATGACTTTTTTAAAAGCAGATTCATCGCTGTTTTCGAAATCATAAATGGCATCAATGGTGCGCGACCAAAGTTCGGTGCCGTTTCCTGTATAAACAATGATTTGCCCATCTTGGGTACCCACAATGATTTCAGATTGACCACGTTGATTGATGTCGGTGACAAGTAAACTGGTAATTTCTGTTTCAAGGTTCGTTGACCACAGGCGTTCACCGTCCGCTTGTCTGATTTCTATCCAGCTTTGATATTGTAGGCTTTCAGCTAAGTCTATCGTTTGACTGTTGCGAATGACGACAATATTAGGCGGCAAACCATCGCTATTGGGTAATTCGGCTAGATGGGTGATGGTTTCTCCTGGTGCGGATAACCAGCATAGCCTTTTGTCGTTGTTTAGGCAGAGTAAACGGCCGTTTTGCGCACCCACCAGCAGTTCATCTTCTCCATCTAAATCAATGTCTGTCACCAAAATTGAGCGTGGCGCTGTTTCCAAAGAATATTGCCATTCTTGTGCCTGTTCACTGGAACCAAGACCCATCCCGACCAATTCCACCGAAGCAAAATTTGTAATCAGCAGCTCGCTGTGTTGGTCGTGATTAATGTCAGCTAACTGCGTAAGACCCGACGTATCTTTTGCTTCGAAAACGTTGAGAGTCCGGCCGTTTTCTCCCAACAGCCACACATCATTTGGTTCAGGGCCATTTATATTGGTTTCCAAAATGGCGGCCAGCAGGGGTTGCTGGTTGTTTGGATGATAAGAAACAGATGACAAAGCGCGTATCGGTTGATTGGCATTTTCCGAAAGCTGACGCGCCCAGATGCGGCGACCTTCACTAGAAAATGCAGTGATGGTGCCTACTTCCGTACCGACCACCAATGCAGGTTCATCTTCCTGATAGGCAACCGTTAATGCTGTAATGGGTTTGTTGAGCGTGCGTGGCCAGAGGCGCTGCCGCTGGCTATCGTACAAATTAATGTTGCCCCGATCGGTGCCAACGGCAATCGATACCCCTTCGTAATTGGGGAAATTTACTAAAGTAAGCGCCGTGACACGCCCTGAAATACCAATGGGCTGGTTCCATATTGAGGTGCCCGATCCGTCAATGACCGTCATTTGTGAAAAGCGTCGGTAGGTACTCAGCACAATTTCTTCTGAACCATCTTGATCCAAATCGCCAACAGTAAGATGTCCGGTTGCATTGAGTCCAGGTGTGGTGCCACGCGTATAGCGCCACTGCCTGACACCATCCGCATTGTATAGTTGTAGCTGTCCCGATTGCAGTAAGACGACTAATTCTTCAAACCCGTTGCCATCTCGATCAATGGCTTCAATGGCTACGGGATGGGCTTCGTACTGATTGCGCCACGCATTGCTAAACGTGTTTCCTGTGTTGATTTGTAGGCTTATTGGTGGTTCGACAGGGGTAACGGCCGTTTCCCAAATCTTTTCCCCATTTGCATCAAGCAAAATGAGCCGGTTTGCAACCGCAATCACAACCTCTTTTGTCGGGTGCTCTGGCCCGTCAATGTTCACTGAGCCAATTGCCCAAACCGGCTCAGATGTTGAATATTGCCATAATGAAATGCCATCAGAGCTGAGTAAATCAACATCTCCATTTTCAGCAGCGATGAGTACTTCATCGACACCGTCGAAATTGATGTCTGCTGGATGCACATGTTCTAGCTCTAAAGATGCAGAGTAGCGCCAATAAGCATTTGAACTGGTTTGGAATTGAGCTGAGGCTTGACTTGAGGTGGAAGCCAGACATAGAAAAAAAAGACTTCCCCATAACAATAGCAAAGCCTGGAAGAGTTGACGATTTCTAAATCTGGAAATGATCACGTTCATGTAGCTGATAGCTGTTAGCTGTTAGCTGTTAGGTGATAGCTATTAGCCTTTAGCCTTTAGCTGATTAAGGCTAAAGGCTAACAGCTAATAGCTTACTAATCCGGCGGTCTGAGTGCGTAGCCGACGCCGCGTTCGGATATGATCCAGTTGTCGAAGGGGGCAATGGCGCGGCGCAGGCGTTTGATGAGGGTTTTGAGACGGTCTGGATCATCAACGAGGACATCTCCCCAAACGGCCGTTTCCAATTCATCGCCATGCACAACCTGCCCCTCTTGGCCGCAAAGGCTGACTAAAATAGCAAATTGAGAGGTTGTCAGGCTCAGTGGATTGCCATTTCCCCATACTTGATGGCGCTGTTGGTCAATTACAAATGGCCCGGCCTGTATCAATCCTGTTACCTGCTGCCGCCGCACAAAGCGGCGCAATATTTCACTCGTATAGGCATATTTGCCTGCTTCGTTTTGCTGAATGAGGCATTGCTGTTCGAGCAAGCGCAGGCTGTCAATTGGGCCATCTGCAATGGCCAGGGCGTACTGTTCTTCTTCAGACAAGTTGTACCAGAGATACCCCAGATGTGAACCTGCTTCAACCTCAACCGGTCCGTCGAGTTGGCCAAAGTCAGGCTTTTCCTCGACCTTTTTGCCTTGCGATAGCGCATGATACGCATGATACGCAGCCACGTGCAGGAAAAATGGATGGGGTCCAACTAAACAAATTAGATAGCTGATGAGTTCATCAGAAAATTGCAGATCAGACCCTTCCATACGACTGGTGACCATGTTGCGGGATTCAGCTATATCAAACAGGCCCAATGGCAGCGTCACAAAAATATTGAAAAAGGGTGAGCTGAGGATTTCTTCTTCTGCAGTGATGGCGAATAACGGCCGTTGACTGGCAGTTAAATAAGCTAAACCATATTTGGTGGTTAGCCCGCGCAGTCGCGCAAAAAAGTAAGGTGTTAAATGCTCATTTGCTGCTAACAGCTCAAACTCATCAAGTAGTACGACCACCGTGACATTACTTTTGCTAATTTGGTGTAAGGCACGGTCTAAAGCACGGTATGTACCTGGGCTTTGTGTCGATTTGACTTCAATTTCTGCTTCTTCTGCGGCATCCAATAGACCATCCAGCAGCGCTTCATACAATTCTTCTGGAGGTGACCCGCCAAACTCTTGACAATCAATCAAGACAAATAGCTTGTGTGGC
>QQUD01000206.1 GCA_008501785.1 Chloroflexota bacterium | reverse complement strand
GTGTAAACTTTCATCTTGTCGGTCATGAATATACTCCTGTTTTGGTTGTGGAAGACCTAGGAGTTTACCCATGATCGACATTTTTTCTATTGGTTATTTTGTTAAATCTTTACTGTCCGGTAGAGAAATGGTTAATAACGGAGGTTATCAGCAAACAGATGCGATTCCTCTCGAGTGGTAGCCTGTAAGGTATGCAATTGTTGCTTCTCTCATAAAGTGGTCTCTTGTGTCAAGGATGTTAACTACACCCCTTCTTGAGAGAGGGGACGACGAACAACAAGCCGAAAACCGCCGTTGTGGTCACGATCTGAAGGACGAGTACGATAACGGTAGGCCGCGCGCGCTTCGTCAGCATTGCTGGTCCACGACCCGCCCCGTATCACGCGAAATTCTTTGTCATCATAGTACCAACTATCCGTGCGCTCCCACACATTTCCGCTCATATCTTCAAGACCATAGGGACTGTTACCTTGTGGCGAGAATTGACTTACTGGTGTTTTGCCAAGTATGCCAGATTCATAAGTGTTACAATGATTTTCCTGCCAATCGTTTCCCCAAGGATATTTACGCCCATCTGTACCCCTTGCCGCCTTTTCCCATTCCTGTTCTGTCGGCATCTGCATTCCAGCCCATTTTGCATAGGCAGCGGCATCGTCAAAGCTAACGTAAACGACCGGATGGTCGGCAATGTCGCCTGGTGGAGATTTTCCTTTCCAATGTTCGGGTGTTTTCTCATTAGTTGCCCGGACAAATCGTACATAATGCCTGTTTGTAACGGGTGTTTTAGAAATCCAATATTCAGGCAGATAATCCACCCGGTTTTCGTCGCTATAAAGATATTCCCCTGCCGGGATACGAATCATTTCTAGGCCGGTTTTCTGGTTAGTATAACTGTCACCGGCGGGCATGGTTTCAGATGTCTTGTCCAGTTTGCTTTCTTCTGACAAATCAGGCCAATTAACGCCTGGCCGTGCTTCTCTGACAGCGTCAATCAATAGCGGTAACTCTCCGCGCCGCTCAAGGTATAAAATCAGGTCTTGCATTTTGGTAGTCTTGGTCGTGCCTTCCAATTCTTCGTAATCTACGCCCAGATCAAAACACAACACGCGCAATTCTGCGATGTTGAAATGGTGTATTAACAGTTTGCGTAATTGTGTAAAATCTTTGTTGCCAGCCATCGTAATGCCCCTCTATCTCTCATTATTAATATGCTGGCTCCCCTTCGTCATTTGTGTTTAATCACCAGTAAACGGCCGTTTACCCTGTATCCTCATCCTGTTCATACGTCAAAACATCGCTAGGTTGAATATCTAACGCTTTACAGATGGCATCCAATGTTGGGGAGTGAATCTGAGTATTGCCCTGTTTTGCAAACCGGTTGATTGTCCTGTATCAGCCAGTGACAATTTGATTTCACGCGCAAAACGCGGAAGAACCACTTTTAGAATATCGTAAACAAGCCCCTGCCGCTTAATTTTTTAACAGGCTCTATAAAGCGAATCCCAACATGATTAGGATACATGGCGATATGCTCCGCTTGCGCTGCCAACCACGCCGCGTCATTTGGATACTCATCGCATCAAGTGTCATTTTATGCGCTGAAGAAATTGGCTGTTGTCCAATGATGAGTCCACTCATCATCAAAGGTTTTGCTCATGTTGACGGTACCATCTGGTCTCATTTTATGGATATGTACATCACCTGTACTTTCTTTTAAGAGAAAGAGATAGGTTTTACTATCAGCAATATTAGCGTTTTCTCTTGCCTGCTCCTGTGCTTTACGATAAGCGTCCCCTCCCGCTTGCTTCACGGCTAGAAAATAAGCTAAAGCCGCAGTTTTGCACTGTCCATTGCAAGCAACCTCAAGCAAGGTATTGAATGCACGATCACATTCTTCTTTAAGATTATTGTAGAATGCTCTATCACACTCTTCTTTGCTTTTTCCCAAAGTCTCATAGCAATCATCATGTTCTTCACATGCTTTATAGAACTTTGCTGAATCTATAGAAGGACCAATACAAGGCCATACATCTGGAATCAAATTACTTTTCCAAGAACCTTCTTCACCACATTTTTTTCCCATATCCTATTACTCCATTTGTTTAATCTGCGTTTGTTTCCTTCTGGCGGGTCAGCCTTAAGGCCTTATTAGAGTGGCGTTTTCGTTTGCAGAATGGCCTTAAATTACCAAGATTTTTATAGCCAGCTCAATGCAACTTGCATAAGCCGCCCTAACAATTTATTCAGCAGATTCGTTGTGTAATGAATCTAGATAGATCAACTCTTCTAAATATTCAGAAAATGATAGCTTTCTTGCGGCTGCTCGTTCTTTACCTGTCTGATGCCAATATGGA
This sequence comes from Chloroflexota bacterium, assembly GCA_008501785.1. The sequence goes on along the minus strand of QQUD01000206.1, from coordinate 14,945 downwards.
GATAAACAAATATTAACTCGCCGTTTCTTCACGCTTTCAGGCAGTGGTTTTGGTCCTGGCTTTTTACGCCGCATCCGGATTCACTTGCCAGTTACTGTAGTGATTATCGTCATTTACTTTTCCTCATCAATCAAACTTCGCTAACGTTTTATAACTTGAGTTTGCTGGAAAAGTCCTGAAGTGTTAGAAATATAGATTGACTAACAATCAGGTAATAACTTTGAAAAGTAAGGAAAATGGAGGTTAAATAGACGATTCCAAAACCGCATTTTTTCACTGACTACCACTGGAAGAATGTCTAAAAAACGGTTAGATTCTTTACTCTGTAATTCGATGATACCCTCGCTTGATTTTCTCCGCCACAATCTTACTTGCTAACGCCTGTCTTGAGTTTGGCTCTTTTGTAATAGGGGTGGATTTCGTTGGTAAGTTCAATATAGTAAGTATAAATAGCGACCAACACATGATAATTATCCCGTGATAAGCAAGGAGTCGCTCAAAATGGAGACTTGAATATGAACGACCAACGAATCCGTCCTATCTCAAACGCTAAAAATTCGGCTTGCCGGACAATTTCTAGGCCAGTTGGGCACGGATCCCGTACAACTGGCCTAGAAAAATCGATCTAGCAACCTTCTTTCGAGTAAATTTGCTTTCCTGAGACCAAAAGACACTCAAGAAAAGCCAAACTCAAGGGCCGGTAATACTCGTGTTTGCTGCCAGTTCGTTTCCCAACTTCCCCAGGCACAAATAACGGCTACTGGATCAAGCAAGGTTGGCTGTACATGAATCGAGTACCATCTGATGATATGCTCTTCAGGTTCGAATCGCTTGAGAAGAACAACCATACCAATATTATAAACATACTTGCAAGAGCATGAACCTTCTCTGATATAGGGGTAAATCTAGCGAACCTACCCGCTAAAGAGCTATTAAATAGACTTTCTACAAGTGACCTAATATTGTTGCTTTTTCCAAGTTGATATAAATAATGTGTGTAATTTAGAATGTAGTGTCGTTGAGCACAATTCAAGAATAAAAGAAAAGCAGCAAGAGGGCAACATTGTGATAAAATGTACAATCCATCGATTTTTCCAAGACCAAACCTTATCATAAACATGTTTTTTTGTTTGTTCAATAAAAGATAGGAAAATGATGTTGCCCAGTTTAAGTGTAAAGGAATCGCCCGTTTTTCGGATACCCTGTCACCCTGATGAAAATCACTGCCAAACCGGTACGAAAACCCGTTGCGGATATCAAAGTCTATTAATGTCTTGATTTAACAGGTTTCTGCACTATATAATTAGCTTATGTTTGTTGGTTATGTTCGGGTATCTACTGATGACCAAGATTTATCCCTCTAAATTGATGCATTAGAAAAAGTAGGCTGTTCAAAAATATTCCATGATGTAGCTAGTGGGGTGAAAACGGAACGACCTGGATTGCAGGCTGCATTGGAATATCTTCGAGACGATGAGGATACTTTGATTGTTTGGCGATTGGATAGATTAGGGAGGTCTTTAAAGAATCTGATCGCGCTTATGAATTTATTTGAAGCACGTCATATTGGATTTCAGAGCCTTCAAGAATCGATAAACACGACGACCAGTGGCGGGAAATTGGTTTTTCACATATTTGGAGCGTTGGCTGAATTTGAAAGAGATCTGATTCGTGAACGCACAAAAGCAGGCTTAGAAGCTGCTAGAGCCAGAGGTAGAAAAGGTGGGCGTCCTAAAGCACTAAATGATAAAAAAGTAGAATTAGCTTATAAACTCTATGATGAAAGAGAGCACTCCATCAAAGATATTTGTCAGATATTGGGAATTTCAAAATCAACGCTATACGCATACTTGAATGTTAGGAAATCAAAGAGTAAAAAATAGATCAGAAGGGTTTACTGATGTTTTTCTTACCCTAAGAGTTGCCCAAAACTTTCTGTCAGAGTTTGCCACCAGTTGGTAACGGCCGTTACCCCCAACAAATGCGTCTCCCCCGAGGCGTCACTGGCTCCTAATCCGGGTTGGATAATGAATGTGGCTGGGTCAGCCATGAGTAGGTGGGCGAGGGGTGTTTCAAGGCGGGTGCGGCTGCGGAGGATGGTGATGTGGTGCAAAACGGCCGTTTCCCCATCCAACAAATAGTCAACATGCCAATGGATTTTCTTGCCGGTGGGTGGTTTGAGTGGGGTGTCGGCTAATCCAACGGATGGAAATGTGGTTAGCATGTGGTCGCGGATGGGGTGATACGGCCGTTTTCCCGTGCGTGTCGCGTGGCGCAGCAGCCGCCGCGCCAATGAGCTAGACCCTTTTTGTCCCATTGCCGACCCGATGTAAACCAGCATCCCCGCTGGAATGGAAATGGGCCGCCCTTGGTTGAAACGGCCGAATTGGAGGGTTACGGCCCCTTCGGCTGCGCTCAGTGCAGGCGTTTTCATCTCAATATGCAGCAAATAACTCCCACCCCGCGATGCCTCATCTCCCAAAATCGTAAACGGCTTTGTATCAGTCAACTTTCATTTTTCCAATTAAAAACGGATAGGGAAAAATACGGATATAAATTTCAAATAATCCGTGTTCACCCCTATCTGTATCTACAAATTTTCTCTTCTACTTCTTCGTAAATCCCTTTAAATCACTCAGAGAGCGCAGCGTGCCGCCACTACTTTTTAACTGCACACCGACATCGTTTAAATCTTTACCTGTTTCAGTCAGCACACCACCCAAATCGCGTAAATTCGTAGCGACCAGCCGCAAATCTTTGCCAATCTTCTCCATGCGATCAGACCCGTGCTTTAGCCGGTCTGCTGCATTATCCATGATCCCTTCTTCGCCAATGTCCAGCCCACTGATAATTTTGTTGCCCATCAAATCCATATATTTGGGTTTAATGCTAGGAATCCGAATTTTGTCCAGCTCTTCACCTAGATTTTCCATGATTTTGGCCGCTGCGCTGATTTCATCTTGACAGCTATCTAGTGCATTGGCCGCTAGAGTGGAGATATCGCCTGCGCTGGGGGATCCCTTTGCATCACCAGAGAGGAATGTGCTGGCTTTCATGGCGCTGGAACCTGCTGATTCGATGCTTTCCCCTGTTTCTTGCAGTAGTTTTGGCAAATTTTCAACCAGGTCCATAAACTTCTCCCGGTTATTCCACACCAAATTGACAACTTCTACCACTTTTTCCACGTCAAAATCATCAAAACGATCAAATATTTTGTTAAACATTTGTTTCCTGTCCTCCTGAACGAATTAAAAACATTTTCTATTCAGGGCAACAACGGATAAGAGTAAGGAATAGATGAAGACTGGATTTTTTGTTATCCGTTCTTTGTTTTTATTCGTTGTTGCCAACCAATTTCTGAGAAATCAATTTCCCACAAGGTTTGTTAATGACGAACAATTTTATAGACAGCCAACCCTGATAGGAGTCACAAATCCGCTGGCTGATTCAAAATTTCTGACTGGCTAACGCGATGGCTCCCCACAAAGGCGCATCGTCAGCGAAGGCAGCCGGTACAACGTCGAAGGACACTTCTGGTAGGGCCGTTTTGTGGGCTGTTTGGCGCACGGTTTGCCACCAAAATTTGCCTGATTTGGTGACGCCGCCGCCCAACACAATGCGTTGGGGGTTGATCAGGTTGGCGGCATTGCCGATGCCAGTTCCTAATGCCCAGGCACCGCGCAATAAAATTTGTTGGGCGTCACCATTACCTTGTGCTGCCATCTTCGCTACATCTTTGCCGGTGATTTGCTTGCTGGGAACACCTAGTTTGGCGACCAAATCTTGCGCCATGTAGGGGCCAGAGGCCAGCCGCTCGACGCAGCCGCGTTTACCGCACAGACAAACTGGACCATTGGGATCGACGACGGTGTGCCCGATTTCACCTGCCATGCCGGCGTGACCGCGAAACGGCCGTTTCCCCAACACCCAACCGCCACCAATACCCGTACTTACCGTCACATACAGCAGCGAATCGACGCCGCGCCCTGCACCAAAACGCCATTCACCCAACGCTGCTACATTTGCATCGTTGTCTACCTGTACCGGTGCGTGGAATGCATCTTGTAGCATCGTTTGCAGCGGCGTATTTTCCCAGCCAGGAACGTGATGTGAGAGACGTACCAGTCCATTGTCGTAATCAACTGGTCCTCCAAAACTAACGCCAATTCCTGTCAAAGATTGGTCACCCAATAGGTCTTTGCCTAGTTGAATCATGGTGTCGATGTCATACTGTGCATTGCCGTCATGTGGCGAAAAGACGCGGCGATGTCCTTGCCATTGGGGAGTGTCTGCGGTGAGTTGGTTGGTGGTGAGGGAAGCGGCCGTTAACTTCGTGCCGCCAAAATCAAATGCCAAAATAATCTCGCTCATGAGCAGCGATCATATCAAAAAAAGCCTGAGTGAGGAAGTTAATGAGGTATCTATTTAAAACTGGGCTGCCTATTCGTGTTCGTGATTGTTTTCGTAATCGTAATCGGTATTAATTTCGATTATGATCACGAATGACGATCACGATTACGAGTTAGGAATGTTGTTTGTGATTTAGATACGGATAGGGGGAATGCGGATAAATTTTTTGTCCGTGTTCCCCTTATCCGTGTTTATAAAAAACTAGCGCAGAACAACTTCAGTCCATTCTTCAATCCAAGTTTCGCGGTTAGCTTCAACTTGGGCGGGATCGACCGTGGCAGATGCATCGGGGATTTGTGCCCATTCGATAAATTCGGCTGGCAGTTCAGCGTTTTCGTTGGCGGGGAAGACGAACATATTTAGCGGAATGTCTTCTTGGAATGGCTGACTGAGCATGAAATCGACAAACTTTTCGGCCAATGCCTGATTTTCGGTGCCTTTTAAGATGCCGACAAACTCAATTTGGCGGAAGCACATTCCTGAGGCAACCACGCTGGCACTCGGTGCTGTGTCAACTGGCGGGTCTGCAAAAATCACCTCAGCGGGTGGGCTGCTGGCGTAGGAGACGACTAACGGCCGTTCTCCCTCACTCGCCACTGTAAACTGCCCATAATAGGCATCTTCCCAGCCGTTGGTAATCAGCACATCATTGGCACGTAAATCGGCCCAGTAATCGAGGAATGTGTAATCACCTTCGGTACCAAACTCAGCGACGGAAGCCAGCATAAAGGCCAAGCCTGGGCTAGATGTTGCCGGATTTTCAGCTACCAGCAAACCCGCGTATGCAGGGCCAGTCAGGTCAGCCAGCGAAGTGGGCAATGCCAAATTGTTTTCTGTAAACCAGGTAATGTCGTAATTAAGGCAAACGTCGCCATAATCGACTGGCAGCAGGTGGTTGCTGCTGTCTAGTTCAAGTTCATCTGGGATTTCAGCCAGCATTGGAGATGCATATGCTGTGAAAATATCAGCTTCCAAGGCGCGGCTCATGAAGGTGTTGTCTACGCCAAAGAAAAGGTCGGCCAGTGGATTGTCAGCCGAGAGAATCGCCTGATTTAATGCTGCACCAGTATCGCCAGATGGCAGCAGTTCGATGGTGACGTTGTTTTCGGCTTCAAACGCTTTCAATACGGATTCGCTGATGGCGAAGCTGTCATGAGTCATCAGCGTCAGAGTTTGCGGCTCGGCAGCAGGGTCGTTTTTGGAAACGGCCGTTTCTCCTTCAATCGCCGCGCCACTACAACCTATCATCAATAAAACAAGTAAGAACATCAATAGTAAGTTTTTTTTCATATCATTCTCCAGAAGAAATTTATTACAAAGGTACAAAGTCACAAAGATACAAAGGAAGAAAAGAAAGAGGGTTTAGCCTGAATGGGCTTTTTCCTCGTTGCTTAATGATTCATCACCTGACGGTTGCTGGCGTATGAATGCACAGCAATGTGCCATCTTTAATGGCAACAGAAGCCGTTGATGCTGTCATCACATTGCTAATGCCCCGCGCCAGTCCAAATGCCAGCACTTCACTTTCCAGTGGCCATTCTAATCCCGTCGTTTGATCTATGTTTACATCGCCGCCCAGGGGAATGAGTGAAACGATGTCACCTGGGTTCCCAATAATTTTGGTGGATTGCGTGACGAGCCACGCTGTTTCATTGGCTGTTACCAATTTGACAACGCGCTTTGCCAATATCGGATGTGTTAGCAGCAAAATGTTGGCTAACGTTTGGTCTAAGCGTCCACCAAGCACGCCAAACAGGTAAATGGGGCCAGAATATTCAGTGGCGGCGTGAATCAGAGCCAGTTCCAGGTCGGTTTCATCTTTTGCCGGTGGGTGCTGTTGGATGGTAACTTGCCCATCGTTTAGCCATTGGTGCAGATCATCAGTCAGCGAATCTAAATCACCAATCGCGAGGTCGGGCAGCTTGCCCAGTTTGTGTAGATGTCTTGTGCCACCGTCTGCTGCAATAACGGCCGTTGCCTGTTGCAAATACGGCCGTATCCATTCACCTATTGCCATTTCACCATTCGCGAAAATGAGTGTGATCATGTTTAATCCCTTGGTAAGAAAGGTATCAGGTATCAGGTTTCAGCTTTTAACCGATACCTGACACCTGATACCTCTTCTACCTCACCAAACAAAAAAGCCACCCTATCCGGGTGGCTAATGTTGATTTTTGTTTGCGTATTTCCTACGCCGGCATTATCCGGATCAGGTTCGCAGGTCGATGACGAAGTGGGTCATCCTCTCAGCCGGACTTGCTCCAGCTCCCTGTACTATGTAATTGTGGAGGGGATTATAGCGTGAAAGTCTTGACAGGCAAGGTTGTGTGAAATCCTACCAGGCAAGGGGCGAATGGTTTTGGTCATTACAGGTCTGTCGCCCCTTGCTTGGCAGGACGGGAGCAAGGTTAGTTGGCAGGTGCGTGCTGCCAGTTTGGTGATAGGGTAGGCCAGGGGAAAACGGCCGTTTCCATTGCCATCGTGATCCGATTCAGTAAATCATTAATCTGAAACGGCTTGTTGACAAAATCTGTTGCACCTAAATCAAACGCATGTTGACGGCTGGTGCTGAGTACATCTGCACTTAACATAATGATTGGCGCTGTTTGTTTCATTCCATTTGTGTGCATTCTTTCTAATATTTCAAAACCATCATAGCCAGGTAAACGGATGTCAAGTAATATTAAATCCGCTTTTTCTTTTTCAAGATATCGGACGGCATCAACCCCGTGATACAGATTAACAACATCAAACCCAGCATCATCTAAAATGATTCTCATGAGTTCTGCCGTTTGTACATCATCTTCCACAACAACAATTCGCTTCTTCATTGTAAATTCCTTAGGTGCAATGCACTTTCTTGAGTGCGTCGCACCTGAGTGTTGGATTTCTAACTGCTAATACGTGTCGGTTAGTTAATTTGTTTCAAGATAATCGAGAAATGTGAAAAAATGATGGCAAATAGATGAGGAAATAATGATGCTTTTGGAGTGAGACTAATTGTCCGTTATCATTTGAGGCTATGGAAGAAGAAAACGGCCGTTCTGACTTTTTTTCAGAACTCAAACGTGAACTAACCGAACTCCGGAAAAATCTGGCGAATCAATGGCGTAACACGCGCATCTCCATTCGTAATCGACTGCGACAAATGCGTGGGGCGCAAGTTGATTATATTGTGATGCCGCTGGGTGGCAGTTTGCCTGAGCGGGCTGCTCCACCCCGCAGCTTTTTTGAACGCCAACTACCGCTGCCCCAGCCGTCGATGAGTATGCAGCAGCTAAACGGCCGTTTACAAGCCATTGCCGATGCTGACAATGTGCGAGGCGTTGTGTTTATATTTCAGGGGTTTGGAGCTGGCCTTGCGTCTTTGCAAAATATGCGGCGGTCCATCAACCGCGTGCAAGCCGCTGGCAAAGAAGTGATTGTCTACACACCCTACCTCGATTTGGCCCACTATTTTGTTGCCAGTGCTGCGGATCGCATCATTTCACCGCCAAGCTCTCAATTTAATGTGCTGGGTTTGCGGTCAGAAATCCTGTTTTTAAAAGATGCATTGCAGCAAGTGGGGGTGCAGGCAGATGTCATTCAAATATCGCCATATAAAACGGCATTTAATCAATTTTCTGAAGCAACGATTACCCCTGAGCAGCAAGAGCAGATGGAGTGGCTGTTGGATGGCACGTTTGAAATGTTGACGAGTGAGATGGCAAACGGCCGTTCCAAAACCCTGGTTGACTTGCAACAACTCATCGATCAAGCACCCCTGACTGCGCAGCAAGCCCTTGATGCTGGTTTAATCGACCATCTGGCATATGAAGACGAGCTGGAAGCAATTTTGGCAGAGCAACAGGCAAATGAGCGAGAAGATGAGGATGGAAAAGATGTGGAAGAGGAAACGGCCGTTTCTCCATCCGAAGATGACAAGCAAAAATCGCAGAAAATCAAACTCATGACCTGGGATAAATCACGCTCATTGCTTTTAGAAAAGCCACGCCGCCGCAGCAAAAAGTTTATCGGCGTCATCAGTCTTGAAGGCAATATCATGATGGGTCCCAGCCAAAGCTCCCCGGTGGATTTGCCCATCCCATTTGTGGGTAGTTCGACAGCTGGTGAGCAGACATTGCGCCGCCTGCTGCGACAAGCAGAAGAGATGGACCAGATGGCAGCACTCATCTTTCATGTCGACTCTGGGGGTGGTTCTGCACTTGCCTCCGATTTAATTGGACGTGAAATTGAACGTTTAAACAAAAAGAAACCGGTTCTGGTTTACATGGGTAATGCTGCCGCATCTGGTGGATATTTTGTCAGCGCACCTGCCCGCCATATCATGGCCCAAAGCGGCACGCTGACCGGCTCCATTGGCGTAATTACCATGCGCTTAAGCTCACAAGGGTTGTTCGACAAACTGTCAGTGAACCGGTTTAGTGTACAGCGTGGTGAGCATGCTGGTTTGTACAGCAGCGCAGCTCCCATGACAGATGACGAGCGCCGTGTGTTCTTTGAAGGCATAGACGAAGTCTACCGGCAGTTCAAACAGGTTGTGGCCGATGGACGTAGTTTGCCATTTGATGAACTAGACCCTATTTGTGAGGGGCGTGTTTGGACAGGACAGCAAGCACTCGATCGTGCCCTGGTTGACAGTCATGGTGATTTTGTAGATGCCATCTATAAAGCGGCCGCATTGGCAGACCTGCCTATTGGGGAACATGATGCTGTGCCGATAGTTAACTTGTACGCTAAACGAGATGGTTATGTGCTGCCGCCGCCTTTTGAACCTGCTGAGGAGCTTACTAAATTGCTGTCTGGTGAAAAATTAAAAGCATATTTGAATCAGCCACTATTTATGCTGCCATTTGAACTGCGCTGGTTTGGCTAAAATTGAGTTGACATGTTTACCCTCCCCTCTCGCTACCAGATTCGCCCGATGCGTGTGTCAGACCTTGATCAGGTTCTGGCAATCGATCTCCTTTCGTTTCCCACACCGACAAAAGAAAAATTATACGTTTATGAGCTGACTGAAAACGAGTTGTCTCATTACGATTGTTTGATAGCACACGATCAGATTATCGGGTATGTGGGTTATTGGGTTATGGGAGATGAAGTGCATATTAGCACGATTGCCACACATCCAGATTGGCGTGGCAAAGGGTTAGGTGAACTGCTCTTACTCTATTTGTTGTTATCTGTTTATCAACAGCCGATTACAATGGTTACGCTGGAAGTGCGTCGTAGTAACCTGGTGGCGCAGGCACTTTATCACAAATATCAGTTTGAACTGGTTGGCGAACGCCCCCGATACTATCGAGACACTGGCGAAGATGCACTAATCATGACGCGTTCCCCGCTAGATGCACCTTACTTGAATTGGCTTGAATCACAAACTGTGCGTTTATTGGCTCGATTGAGTGAGGCATAACGGCCGTTTCTCTGTATAAAAACGTAGTGAACGGTAGCGTTCCGATTACCGAGTACTGATTACCGAAAATCGATTACCAATAACCGAAAGGACAGACATGAAAATCTTTATCACCGGCGGTGCGGGGTTCATTGGAACCAACAGCGCTGATGCATTTTTACACAAAGGGCATGAGGTCATTATCTTTGACAACATGTCACGTGTTGGGGGGCCAGCCAATGTGCGCTGGTTGCAAGAGCGGCACGGGGCTAAACATTTGACCGTTGTGGAAGCGGATATCCGAGATTATGCGGCACTGTGTGAGGCGATTGTGGGCGCGGATGTGGTACTGCATTTGGCGAGTCAGGTGGCCGTTACATTATCTGTTCAAGATCCGCGTGAAGATTTTGAGATTAATGCGCTGGGTACGTTTAATGTGTTGGAAGCGGTACGGCATCATGTGCCGGAAGCGGCCGTTTTGTATGCATCGACCAACAAGGTTTATGGTGGTATGGAAGCTGTGGGCATTGTGGAGAGGAACGGCCGTTACACCTACGCCGACCACCCTTACGGCATTTCCGAAGCACATCCACTTGATTTCCATTCACCCTATGGCTGCTCCAAAGGCACAGGCGACCAGTACATGCTCGACTACGCTCGCATTTATGGGCTGCGCACGATGGTTTTTCGCCAATCATGCATCTACGGCCCGCGTCAATTTGGCGTCGAAGATCAGGGTTGGGTGGCCCATTTTGTGATTGCTGTGGTCATGAATCGCCCCATCTCTATTTTTGGTGATGGCAAACAGGTGCGCGACTTGCTGCATGTTTCCGATTTGATTCGGGCTTATGAAGCGGGCATTGAGCAGATTGATTTATTTAAAGGGCAAGCATTTAACGTGGGCGGTGGCCCTGAAAACACCATCTCTATCTGGTCAGAGTTTGGCCCCTTGCTGGAATCGCTGGCAAATCACCCAATCCCCATCAGCAAAGGAGATTGGCGTCCCGGTGATCAGCGTGTCTTCTTCGCCGACATTCGCGAAGCTGAGAAAAAATTAGGCTGGAAACCTACCACATCCCCTCAAGCAGGCATTACAGCTCTCTACGAGTGGGTGGCATCGGACCCAACCTTGTTTACATGAAAAAAATGGCAAGGTTCATTTTGAACCTTGCCATTTTTTGTGATCTTATTGCCAATTACCAGTGTAGCTGCCGGTCCCGCTAGACGGTACGGTGTATGTACGGTTGCTGCCACCTTCCCAGGTGGTGGTGCTGCCATTACGCACGATAAACTTGAACTGAATGCTTTGGCCTGCATTGACTGTAAACGCCGCCGGGCCGCTCCACGTATCAGAATCAATCCACTCCAATTTCACAGCGTTTGCCGGGTTCCAATTGCCCAGTTCAGGAACATTGCCAACCACGTACATATCCTGACCATAGCTGGTTGTATACCCATTTACTGTAAACGTGACCTCAACCTCATTCGCATCCAAAATAACGCCAGGTGTGTTGCCATCCAGAGTTATGGCGCATTGACCACTGCTGACGGTACAACTTTTGCCACTGCCCAGCAGATCGGTCAGCACGGTGCCATTTACATAGGGCAGCGTGCCAATGTTGGGAATAGAAAGTGTTTTGGAGCTGCCGCTGTCGTTCATTGCCACCAGTACGCTGCCAGCGCCTTCGCCACGCAAATAGGCATAGGTGCGGTTTGTGTTGTGCCGATAGACGGTTACAAACTGGGCCGGATCGAACGATTGCAAAGCAGCGGTGTTTTTACGCACGTCAATCAAATCCTGGTAGAAATCCCAGAGGGTACTATTCGCGGACCCTTCCCATTCTGCAGGAGCTGTGTTGTCATAAAATTCCCATGCCATTCGTTCACGTGCATATTCAGGACGGCCACCACCAAAGTGATAAATGCCAAATTCTTGCCCAAGCCCAATTTCATCCCCGTAATACATGACTGGGACACAAGGTTGGGTGAACATGACCATTGCACCCAGCTTCATGGAGGCCAAATCATAGCTCACGCGATGAGAGAATCGGTCCATGTCGTGGTTATCAATAAAACAACCACGTACAAATTCGTCGGTGCTAATGCCATCTTGATAATAGAAACTGGCGCGATCTTGTAAGCTGCTGTCTAGCGAATCCACATTGCTGCCGTTAGCGAAAAAGCTGACGATTGCGGCATTCGATTCAAAGTCCATGGCGGAGTCGATGCGACCAATCTGGCGGCGAATCACTTCGGGGCCATTGTCCAGCCAGATTTCTGCAATCGAGAATGTTTCGCTGTTGCCGACGCTGTCATTAAATTCACGCCAATAGTCGGTGCTGGGTCCGGGTGCATAATCTAACCGGTATCCGGCATGACCTAATGTGCTCAACCAGCCAGCAGCACGCGTGTTTATGGTCCAGTTACGGGCTGTAGCATTGTCGTTTTCAATTTGTGGCAGCTCTAACACCCCGAAAAAGCTCTTGTTTGTGTCGTTGGAGCCGTAGACGGTGTATGTGTCGGAACTGGTGTTAAATCCAGATGGGAAGTTGACCGTGAATGAAGGATCGGCGCTGGTGCTGCAATTGCTAAATGTGTACCAGTCGTAATAGGTGCCGGAGCAGTTGGTGCTGGCATCAATGAAGTTGGGATGTTGGCTGGCGGTGTGATTGGGTACAAAATCTAAAATGACACGAATATCGTGCAGCGCGGCTTCTGTTATCAGGCCTTCCAAGTCTTGCTGTGTGCCAAATACTTCTTCGACTGATGTCGGATCGCTGGGATGGTAGCCGTGGTAGGTGAAGTAGATGTCGCCATTTGTGGCAAAATCAGTGTCGGTGTAGAAGTTGGGATTGTCGAAGACGGGGGAAAGCCAGAGGACGTTGATGCCCAAATCTTCTAAGTAATCGAGTCGATCTACAACACCATCCAGGTCGCCGCCGTTGTAGGTGTAGCGGTAATCGTCTTGGGGATGGGTGGGCAATGCGTTGTGAACAACGTGATTGTGGTCACAATAGCCACTGGCTGATTCGGCACAGTAATCGTTGTTTGCTGTGTCTCCATCCCAGAAGCGGTCTACAAACACATTGTAGATGACTGCCTCGTTTGACCAGGTGGGGAGCTGGTTTTCACCGACGCGGAAGCCGAAGATACGGCCGTTATCAGGGTCCGTAATCGACCAATCTTCCGTGCTGTCTGCATATTTTGTGTCCCCGCCACCTGAATGCCAAGCCGCAATTTTGTAGCGCACAACCGTGTTGTTGCTCCAGGGACCAGCCGTTGCTTTATACCAGAGAGTGGTGCCTTCGTCATGGTCCCAGTTCATCGTAATCGCCGTCGTCGTACCCTGTGCGGCATGTGTTGTTGCATTAATGCTAGGTTCACTCCCGTCTGTTGTGACGTAAAGCTTTACATCGGTAATCCAATTTTGGTAGCCGATTTGCACCCAAAAATCAACTGTGTCGCTGGATGTGGGCGCTGATGGGGCAATGTTTCCTTCGTGACTAACCCAGGCAGCAGCAGCAACCGCTGAACGTGTTTGCCAAATCGCGCTAAATAAGATGAGCACTATTAAGCCAAGATACCATTTCTTTATTTGAATCTTCGATACTGCGTGAATCATCGTTTCCTCCTTAAAATTGGGAAATTATTGGGGTAAATTGTTAATTTTAGTAGCCGTTTGGAAATAAAATAGGGATTTCGGAACCGAACGGCTACTTTATGCCCATTCGCCAATTTCGCTAACTTATTTGCGAATGGGCACTAAGCTTTATGAGAGATCGGTTTCTAGATTGGCGGTGACTTGTTGCAGTAGTTCAATTAGCTGGGCTTGCTGGGTGCTGCTGAGTGTTGCGAATCGTTGTTGCAAGGACGTGGTATGGCTGGCGAAAGCTGATTGTAAACTCTCTTTTCCAGTGGTGGTCAAGGTAATTCTCAATCGTCGTTGGTCTGCATTGTCCTGTTTGATATGGATCAATTTAAGTTTGTCTAACCGTTGTACCATGCGCGTTACATTCCCCCGGGTGCAGAGAAGCCTCTTTGCCAGGTCTGTGAGGGTTAACCCAATGGTTTCATGTTCGAGGTGTGTGAGGAGGTTAAATTGACTGGGGGTTAAATTTTCTGCTTGCAGCGTGCGCCGATCGCCATCATCCAGCAAGACATAGATGTTGAGAAAGCTGCGATAAATCGATAATAGGGATTCGTCTTTTGCGTTACTCATAATCGGTGCCTGATATTTGTTGACTAGTCAACAAATATATTGATAGAATACCAAAATCATAGATTGATGTCAATCATAATCTCCCTTGTCATCCCTCCTCGCCAATGCTAAACTAACCACATGTCCCAAGCCCTCTACCGGAAATGGCGTCCGGCCCGATTTGAAGATGTAATTGGTCAGGAGCATATCACCTGCACCCTGCAAAACAGTGTTGCTGCAGACCGGGTGGGTCATGCGTATCTATTTTGTGGTCCGCGTGGTACGGGGAAAACGACTCTGGCGCGGTTGTTGGCAAAGGCAGTCAACTGCTTGCATGACGACGTGGCTGAACGGCCGTGTAACGAGTGCCGCATTTGCCAGGCGGTCAATGACGGCCGTTTTCTCGATCTGATTGAAATTGACGCGGCATCCAATACTGGCGTCGATGACATGCGCGACTTGCGCGACAAAATTAACTTTTCGCCGAATGAAGGGCGCTTCAAAGTGTACATCATCGACGAAGTTCACATGCTGTCTACCGCTGCGTTTAACGCCCTGTTAAAAACGCTGGAAGAGCCACCGCCACATGTTAAATTTGTGCTGGCTACTACCGAAGAGCACAAAGTGCCGATTACGATCAAATCCCGCTGTCAGCAGTTCAACTTCCGCCTGCTGACCACTGTCGAAATCAAACAGCGGCTGGCCTGGATGGCTGACAAAGAAGGATTCACCATCGTACCCGATGCGATGACGATGATTGCGCGTCAGGGGGCGGGCAGCTTGCGCGATGCTGAAAGCTTGTTGGACCAGTTGGTGATGGCGCCAGACGACGTGATTACAGTGGAACGCACGCAAATGGTGCTGGGAACGGCTTCGGAAACGGCCGTTATCAACATCACCGATGCATGGCTGAGCAGCGACGGGGCGACTGGATTGAGCACC
>QQUD01000421.1 GCA_008501785.1 Chloroflexota bacterium | reverse complement strand
GTGACCCCATTATCTATAGTCGTGAATTCGTCCAAAAAGTGTGACTTTGTTGTCACCTTTGACCCGGCTTGGTATTCTTCATCGAATTCCACAACCACGCGCTCTGCCTCGATGCGTTTGGAAATATTTGTGCGTTTCATGAGACCTTCGTTGGTCTTGATAGTTACAAAGTTATCCCCCTGTTCCATGAGTTCAACACTGGTTAAACCTGGCATAAGACGGATAACCCCAACATAGTGTTCACCGAGATTTTCTAGAGCATGTTTCACTTGCTGAATGCTACAAGCAATTTCGCTGTTGCCCTCAAACCAAATAGACATTGTCACTCCTTGTTTAGACGGGTAGGATACTGACAAGTATAGATGTTTGGAAACGAAAGGGTCAAATTTTTACATTTCATAAATTTTCGATACGGAAAACAGGAGTGTCTTCGTCCGAGGTGTCTTGTGTCCGTGTTGCTGATGTGGTGGGGAGAAACGGCCGTTATTGTCGATGGATGGAGCCGTTATCTGGTAAACAGTTATAACCACCAATCAATGTGATTATGGTCGTTTCATCTCCTCCAATCGTCAATCCAAAATCGTAAATCGACAATCAATTTGCAACTCCCCCCTGCACAGGTAAACTTGCGTTACACGTTTCCATTGACAATATTTTCCCCAGGGAGTTTGTTCATGAACATAAGCAAAGCGATTATCACGGCTGCCGGAAAAGGGCAGCGCACGTTACCATTACAAACATTGATTGACCGGGATGGCACCGAAAAATCTGTCCTGAGCATTCTCATTGAAGAGGTGCTGCGCGCCGGTGTGGAAGAGATTTGTTTTGTGGTGCAGCCGGGAGACGAACGGCCGTATCTCGAAGTAGCCGGCACCCACGCCGGACGGCTCCACTTTGTGCATCAGCAGCAGCGTAGAGGGTACGGCCATGCCGTCTACCTCGGGCGCGATTTTGTGGGCAACGAGCCATTTTTGCACCTGGTGGGTGATCATCTCTACGTGAGCCGTACCGGAGCTGGCTGCGCCAATCATCTGGTGCAAATGGCAAAACGCGAAGATTGTGCTGTGTCTGCGGTGCAGGCCACCCGCGAAAATTTGCTGCCCTACTACGGCGTCGTCGGTGGTCAGCGCGTCCACGAACGCGCCGACCTGTATCGCATCGAATCTGTCATCGAAAAGCCAACCCCAACCAAAGCCGAACAAGAGTTGATTGTGCCTGGGCTGCGTGCCGGTCACTACCTCTGTTTCTTTGGCATGCATGTGCTCACGCCTGCTGTGTTTGATATTTTGCATGATTGTTTGGAGGGGGCGGGTGAAAACGGCCGTGTTTCCTTAGCCGATGCCCTTGTTGAACTGGCAAAACGCGAAAAATATTTAGCTCTGCAAATGCACGATTTGCGCTACGATATTGGCGTCAAATATGGGTTGATGATCGCGCAAATGGCGTTGGCTTTGAGCGGCCAGGACCGTGACTTTGTGCTGACGCGGCTGCTTGAGCTGCTGGCCGTGCGCGACATGGGCGACAGCGGCATTCAGGGGGGCAAATGAGTCAACTAATCAACATCATCACCGCCACCGACCCGGCCGTACGCAATCGTTCACTCGATGCGTTTGGGCGAGAAGCGTCACTCACAACGCTGCTTGCAGAATGCGCCGCCCTGGATACGTTTCGACGCAACAGCGACAATTTGTATGAACGGGTGCGTGCGCTCTTTTTCCTGTACGCGATACACCGGTTCCATTTGCCGGTAAAATCGGGTATGGTTGGCAGCGGCACTATTCCTTACGACGGCTACATGAATTTGTTGAATCGTCGTTTTGAAGAAGCGATTGACATTTTTTTGGCTTATCAGGCAAAAGATGGCGCGAATGACAGCATTTCCAGTGCATTAGCCTC
Organism: Chloroflexota bacterium; assembly: GCA_008501785.1. The sequence continues at coordinate 2,512 of QQUD01000421.1, read as the reverse complement.
AGCGTATCACAATCTTGGATTTCAGACGTTGGCAAATCAGGTGCGCCGCAGCGTGCGCTCGGTGCGTGGCAATCAATGGATGTTCCGCACCGGCCATCCCGACGACATGCCGCTGCGCGTGCGTCCTGAACTGCGTCGCTGCACGAATGGCCTGTTTCCCATTTTGCGTGAAGCCACGCCTGTTCGCATGGACCTGACGCACAGCGGTTGGAGTGACATTTTCTTTCTGGGGATGGATTTCCCAGAAGGGGCACGGGTGATTAATACGTCGATTGATTTGAGTGTGCGGAAAAACGGCCGTTCCGCCCCGCCACAACCACCCGTAGAAGCTCACTTCCGCGTCATCGATGAGCCAGTGCTGCGCCTGACGTCGGTTGATTTGGGCGCAACCGCCGAAATTAGCACGTTAGCTGAGGTATTTGATTATGCGCGTGACTATTTGGGGTTGTTAAAAGCGGCCGTTATTGCTGCAGGCATCGTGCCGCCAGGAATGGAAGGCGCGGGTCAACCATTGGCCGATGTGTTATCTAGAGTGGTTGGTCCTGGGCACGGCATCGAAATTGTTAGCCGTGTCAACGGCATTCCCAAAGGTTCCCGTTTGGCGGTGTCAACCAATTTGCTGGCGTGCCTGATTTCAGTTTGTATGCGAGCGACGGGACAGGCAGAGTCGTTGACAGGCATGTTAAATGAATCGGAGCGGCGCATCGTAGCCGCACGCGCCATTTTGGGTGAATGGCTGGGTGGTTCTGGCGGTGGTTGGCAGGATTCAGGCGGGGCGTGGCCAGGGATGAAGCTGATTCACGGAGTCTTGGCTGGCGATGATGATGTTGAATTTGGTATTAGCCGAGGGCGGTTATTGCCGAACCATCGAATATTTTCACATAGCGATGCATCTGCACAAACCAGACAAAAACTGCAAGATAGTTTAGTTCTCGTACATGGTGGTATGGCCCAAGATGTAGGTCCGATTTTAGAGATGGTGACTGAAAAATATTTGTTGCGCTCGGAAGCGGAGTGGACAGGTCGCCAGGAAGCGATGCAGATTTTAGATGAAGTGACAGCGTTGTTGCGTCAAGGTGATGTCAAGTCAATTGGTGATGCGACGCATCGCAATTTTAATGGTCCGCTGCAAACAATCATTCCCTGGGCTGGCAATTTGTACACCGATTTGCTGATCAAACAATCAAAAGCGGCATTTGGCAATGATTTCTGGGGCTTCTGGATGCTGGGGGGCATGTCAGGTGGTGGGATGGGTTTCATATTTGATCCCAGCCGGAAAGAGGAAGCACAGAATCGGCTGCAAACGATTATGAGTGAGGCGAAACGGGAATTGGAAACGGCCGTTCCATTCGCCATGGAACCTGTCGTCTACGATTTTGCGATCAACGAAAAAGGAACCTTTGCCAAATTGCTTGAAGGTGATGCGGCCCTGATGCCGCCTGGATATTACACAATGAGTTTGCCCGGTTTATTGCGCAAAGATACGCGTGAGCTGTCTAACAGCCGTCGGGCGGAGTTAGAAAGCTTTGGTGAAGCCGCCCGCAACGAGCCAAAGTTGAGCGGCATGGTGGAAACGCTGTTTGACCGGCTGCTGCCCCACAGCACAAACGAAGACGACCAAAAACAAGACCTAAAAGCAACACTCGACGATTTTGGATTTGATCAGGTGCAGCACGAGCAGATTCGTGCCGATTTACGCAGCGGGCGCATTGGGTTGGCCCAAAATCGACTGCCGGTAAACAGCAATATCGAGGATGTGCAGCCCGGTGATGTAATGGATGCAACGCAAGGCGTCTCAGCCCATCATCATGAGCTGGGCATGGAAGCGTTACAGGCGGGCAAGGTGGCAGTTGTTTCGTTGGCCGGTGGCGCTGGCAGCCGTTGGACAAAAGGGGCTGGCGTGGTCAAAGCGCTGAATCCATTTGCCAAACTTGGGGGCAAACATCGCAATTTTATCGAAGTACATTTGGCGAAGAGCCGCAAAACAGGGAATGCTGTAGGAACCACGATTCCACATGTGATCACCACCAGCTATCTGACCAATGCGCCCATTTCCAACTATCTGGCGCGTGAAAATAATTATGATTATCCAGGGGCGCTTGAGCTGTCATCGGGGCGCATTGTGGGCTTGCGCATGATTCCGATGACGCGCGATTTGCGATTTGCTTGGGAAGAGATGCCGCAGCAGCTGCTCGACGAACAAGCCCAAAAGGTGTTGGACAGCTTGCACACCGCGCTCATCGGATGGGCGCAGCAAATGGGTGAAGGCAGCGATTACACAGACAATTTGCCCATGCAATGCTTGCATCCGGTGGGGCATTGGTATGAAGTACCGAATATGCTGCGCAATGGCACGTTGGCGAAGCTGTTGGCGGAACGGCCGTCTTTGCAATACCTGATGGTGCATAACGTGGACACGCTGGGTGCGAACGTCGATTCCGGCATTCTTGGCATCCACATTGAGCAGAATGCAGCGCTGACGTCAGAAGTGATCACACGTCGCATTGAGGAT
>QQUD01000287.1 GCA_008501785.1 Chloroflexota bacterium | reverse complement strand
TACGATTTACGATTGAAGAGAAAGCTTTCCAATCGTAAATTGTAAATCTAAAATCGTAAATTGAGGAATTATTATGACTGAAATGCCGAAAGCATATAATTTTAGCAGCACGGAAGAACGGTTGTATAAGTGGTGGGAAGAGAATGGTTGGTTTAAGCCGGAGGCGCGTCCTGATGATGCGAAGCCATTTGTGATTTCGATTCCGCCGCCGAATGTGACCGGGGAACTGCACATGGGGCACGCGATGTTTGTGGCGCTGGAGGATTTGATGATCCGGCGGGCGCGGATGCAGGGTCGTGCGGCGCTGTGGGTTCCAGGTACGGATCATGCTGGCATTGCTACACAGTTGCAAGTGGAAAGGATGCTGCGGGCTGAAGGTACTTCCCGGGAAGAGGTGGGACGTGAAGAGTTTTTGCGGCGCACCTGGGAATGGAAGGCGAAGTATGGCGGTCATATCATCAATCAACTGCGCCGGTTGGGTGCATCTTGTGACTGGGAGCGGGAGCGGTTTACGCTGGATGAAGGCTTGTCAAAGGCTGTAAAAGAGGCGTTTGTGCGTCTGTACCGGATGGGGATGATTTATCAGGGTGAGTATTTGGTGAACTGGTCGCCGGGGTTGCAAACGGCCGTTTCCGACCTCGAAGTCGAGTACACCGAAGAACAAGGCCTCATGTACCACTTCAAATACGCTTTGAAAGATGGCGGCTTTTTGCCCGTTGCCACCACACGCCCCGAGACGATTTTGGGGGATACGGCCGTTGCCGTCCATCCCGAAGACCCACGCTACCAAGAATACATCGGCAAAATGTGTATTGTGCCGATGCTGAATCGTGAAATCCCAGTGATTGCAGACGATTACGTTGATCGTGAATTTGGAACCGGTGCGCTTAAAGTAACACCAGGACACGATCCCAACGACTTTGAAATTGGAAAGCGGCACAAATTAGAGATCGTGAACATCATGAACAAAGATGCCACGATGAATGAAAATGCTGGTGACTACGCGGGACTGGATCGCTTTGAATGCCGTAAAAAACTGTGGGCCGATATGGATGCGGCTGGGATGGTGATCAAAACTGATCCACATACATTAAGTGTGCCGCGTACGCAACGTGGTGGCGAAATTGTGGAGCCGATGGTCAGCCGTCAATGGTTTGTTGACGTGGAGCCAATGGCGAAAATGGGCCTTGATGCTGTTCACAGCGGACGCGTTCGCATTGTGCCTGAACGATTCGTGAAGGTTTGGGACAACTGGCTGGAAAATATTCGCCCGTGGTGCATTAGCCGCCAGCTTTGGTGGGGACACCGTATTCCGGCGTGGTCGGTAAATGGCGATCCGGACAAGCTGATTGTGGCGCATTCTGATGAAGAAGCGTTGGCACAAGCCCAAGAAAAGTACGGCATGGACGTCACGATTGAGCAAGACCCGGACGTGTTGGATACGTGGTTTAGCAGCGGTTTGTGGCCTTTCTCGACGCTGGGGTGGCCGGAAAATACGCCTGATTTGCAAAGATTCTATCCAACAGACGTCATGGAAACAGGCTATGACATTTTGTTTTTCTGGGTGGCGCGGATGGTGATGTCGGCGACGCTGTTTACGAATGATATTCCGTTCCACACGGTTTATTTGCATGGGCTGGTAAGGGATGAAAACGGCCGTAAAATGAGCAAATCATACGGCAATGTCACCGACCCGTTGATTGTTATGGGCGAATTGGGAACTGATGCGCTGCGTTTCACGCTGCTGACCAGCGGTACACCGGGTAACGATTTGAACCTGGCCGTTTCGAGAGTGGAAAGCAACCGCAACTTTGCCAATAAGATTTGGAACACGGCGCGGTTTATTGTGCATAATTTGGGCAAGGCAACCAAAGCAGATGCCACTGATTCGCCAGACTACACCGATGCCGATAAATGGATTTTGTCGCGCTTAAGCGAAGTCACTGCAACCTGTGACAGCTTGATGGATGCTTACCAATACGGCGAAGCAGGGCGTCAAGTTTACGATTTCCTCTGGTCTGATTTTGCGGATTGGTACGTGGAACTGGCAAAAGTGCAAATGCAGCGCGGCGGCAGTCGGGCATGGACAACGCTATCGGTGCTGCGCAAGGTGTTGGATGATTGCTTGCGATTGCTGCATCCTTACATTCCTTATGTGACCGAAGAAACCTGGCAGCAGCTAAAACAGGCGTTTGAAGCAGCGGACTTGGGCATTGAACCTGAAGGTGGTTGGGGTGATGCTCTGATTATTGCGGATTGGCCGCAAGCTGGTGAACAGTATCAAGACGCTGATGCTAACTTTGAAATGCTCCGTGAACTCGTGCGCAGTATTCGGGCGGCGCGTGCGGACAATGGTGTTGAACCGGGGAAACGGATTGCAGCAATGGTTGCCGTTGGTGACAAGCTGGACTTTTTCAATGCGCAGCGGGATGTGTTTGTGTTCCTGGCGCGGTTGGATGATGAGGCGTTGGTGGTGGCGGAAACGGCCGTTTCTCCCGACAACGCCCTCACCCTTGCTCTTGGCGACGTGACCTGCTACCTGCCACTCGCAGGCATGGTCGATCTCGCCAAAGAAAAAGAGCGCTTGCAAAAAGAAATCACTGATCTAGAAAAAGAAATCAACCGACTGACCAAGCTGCTCAACAGCCCATTTGCCGAAAAAGCACCAGCACCAGTTGTGCAAAAAGAGCGCGATAAGCTGGCCCAAGCTGAGGCCAGCCACAGCGAATTGTCTCAAAGATTGACCTCTTTGTAATTGTCATTTCGAGGTCTTCCGAGAAATCCCTATCACCTGTAATGGCAATGGGGATTTCTCCTCGAAGACTCGTCGAAATGACATTTGTTAATAAACATGATCAATACGTATTCACAAACGTGGTTTAATCTTTTTCTGGACACACAGCTTTATACAGAGCAAGAAGTTGCATTTGTGATGCGGAATTTGCCCAATCCCCCTTGCCGTTGCATTTTGGATGTGGCTTGTGGTCCGGGGCGTCATGCACTTCCCCTGGCTAAAAATGGGTATGAAGTTGTTGGGATTGACCTGGATGAAGCAGCTGTTTTCCGAGCGAATCAAAATGCCAGGGATTCAGCAACTTTTTTGCAAATGGATATGCGTTCGTTGGAGAAGGTGCCAGGCACGTTTGATGCTGTCATTTGTATGTGGCAGAGTTTTGGTTATTTTGATGAGGCGACGAACCGGGATGTGTTGCGGCAGATGGGGGAGAAGGTGGGGAGAAACGGCCGTATTATCCTCGACATCTACAATCGCCCCTACTTCGAACAACCTCAAAGCATTCGTCACGCAGAACGAAAAGGTGTTGAAGTCACCATTACAAATCAAATGAAAGGGAACCGATTAACAGCACAGCTCGAGTACAGCGACGGCAGTCAAGATGATATTTTTGAATGGCAATTGTATTCGTCAGAGGAAATTACCAAGATCGCAAATGAATTTGGATTACAGTGCGTGTTTGCCTGTACAGAATGTGATGAGAATAAACCTGTTACAGAACAAAGACCAAGAATGCAGCTTGTTTTTGAAAAGAATTAACAGATAATTTCAAGATATGGATTTATACGGATAGGGATGAATCTGGATTTTTAACAATATCCGCATTCATCCCTATCCGTGTTAATAAAAACGCCAATTTAAATTTGGAGGCAACAAACTAAATGACAAATATTCGCCCGACGGGTGTAAAAGCAGATCGGACTGAACGCGTGATAACAATTAGCTGGAGTGATGGCACTTCTTGTGAATATCCATTTGCAGGGCTGCGAGCGAACTGCCCCTGCGTAGAGTGCAAAGGTGGTCACGATAAAATGGGTGGTCCATTTGATATTGAATTGTTGCATTCAGCCAAGAATGACGAATTATCAATTACACAAGTGGCTCCGGTTGGCAGCTATGCATTGCAAATTGCGTGGAGCGATGGGCATGATAGCGGCATTTTTACCTGGGAATACCTGTACGAGGGATGTAAATAAAGGAAGGTGCAATGAAAAAGAAAGAAAAAATTCCTGGTCCTGATGCGGTTGTGACATTGCGGGAGATTACAAAAGAGACGGTGCGCTCGATCATTGATTTAAAGGTTGCCCCAGCGCAAGATAATTTTGTTGCACCTAATGCGGTTTCGATTGCCCAAGCCCATTTCGACGACAAGGCGTGGTTTCGCGCTATTTATGCTGATGAGACGCCGGTTGGGTTTGTGATGTTGTTTGATGATGCGGAGAAGCCTTTTTACTATTTGTGGCGGTATATGATTGATGCGAAGTACCAGGGGTAGGGTTACGGCCGTTCTGCCATTAACCTGCTCGTCGATTACGTCAAAACCCGCCCAGGTGCCAAAGAACTGTTAGTCACCTATGTGCCTGGAGAAGGCAGCCCTGAGAAGTTTTACGAAAAAGCGG
>QQUD01000609.1 GCA_008501785.1 Chloroflexota bacterium | reverse complement strand
CGGTAATAGGGAACTTGTCATTCCCGCGCAGGCGGGAATCCATGACGTAGTCGAGTAGATTCCCGCCTGCGCGGGAATGACAGGGCCACATTTTGTAGTTTTCTATTACCTGATTATTTATTTAACGTTCATCATCGCCTAGCGGATGTGGCTCACTCCTCACTCACGCGGTGCCCGAGGAAGTAGCCAATTGCTGTGCCGATGACGAGGGGGATGCCGCCGTAAACGGCCGTTCCCACCACTGGCCATCCAAACGCCAACCCCGAAAACAGCGCCCCCGTCAGCCCAAACGGACACAGCACCAAATACCCCACCACCGCCGAAATGCGCGTTGTCCGGTTGCGGCTGCGGTTTACAAACCACCACAGCCCCAGCGCCGACACCACTCCCATCCCAATAAACGCCAAACTGCTGCCAACCGCCGCCTGCGTCACCGCCCCATCCCGCGCCCACGCCAGCAGCAAATAGACCCAAGGCCACACAAAAATCGTCAACAAAATCCCTAAATTCCCTCGTTTCTTCATACCCCCATTTTACCCTAAAACTGAAGAAGCCGTGCCAGGCAAGGGGCGAACGGCCTTGGTTATCTATCGCCTGTTGCCTCTTGCCTGGCACGACCAAAAAATCTATATTTAATTTTGTGTCGGATGTTAGGGAATAAAAAAAGAGATGGTGGGCAATTGCCCACCATCTCGTCTATATCGTGTGGAGAAGGGCGTAAACGGGAACGGCCGTTTCCTCAGTCATTGGCATATCCCCGAGCTGTTCAATGTCCCATGAATTGGGGGCCACAATTGAACGCACAGTTTCTTTGCCGAGATAGACCGTGTGAATAGGGGTGGTGCGATTTAAGTCGCTTAAAAAGCCAGCCGCATCAACCGTTTTGCCCATGACAGAATAATTATGCCATTTTGAATTAGGCACATTGCCAATCAGCATATCACCTGTATTGACACCTAAGCCAATGCGGATGGGGCAAAGTCCGCGCTGCATGCGGCGTTGATTCAATGACATGAGCTGATCCATGATGATAAACGCAACTTCCGTTGCTTTTTGGGCATGGTTAAGCGTCGGCGTTGGTGTACCAAATAGGGCCATAATTGCATCATCACTGCCGCGATTGATAATGCCGCCATGCTCATGCACTAAATTTTGGACGCGAGCATAAAATGCATTGAGCTGGCGTCGCTCGTGCGTGTGGTCACAGCGCGAGGCGAGAATGGATACGTCACGAATATCCGCGTATAAAACGGATGCATAAACTGTTTGACCAAATAAATCAACATCACCACTGAGCATCTGTTGGGCAAAACGGCTGCTTGTTTGATCAATTTCTGGTGATTTTGAATGTTTGGGTTGTTTCATAGTAACCGCCGTCATAATAACTCCGTGTTGGCATTTTGATAGATATTAAATGATAGATCATGCCATCATCTGTTTTGACGATTACTTCACGGGCAAAAGTGACAGCGAGCGCTCACTCAGTTGAAGGTGTATTCTGCTGATGGCTCCCTGACGACAATTGACTGTTATGTAAAAGTAATCGTGTATCGTCATGTGCAAATTTTATCTAATTTGGGGGTGTGTAAGCAATGGGCTATGGGGGGCAGTTCTTTGGTCATGGGTGGGGGGAGCGAGAGCGAGAGGAAGAAATTTAACTCTCGCTCTCGCTCTCTCCTCTAGCTTTTTTGATGGTGGTTTGAAGGCCGGTGGGGAGGGAAACGGCCGTTTTCCAACCAGTCAAATTAAATGAGTGTTCGGTGTTGGCAAATTGGCGCTGTTCTTCTCCGGGGCGAGAGGGGAGTGCGCCGATGCGCGGTTGGCCGAGGCTGGCTGATAATTGGTAGATACGTTGCACAACATCGGCAATGGAAACGGGTTTGCCGCTGCCAAGCTCGACTGTTTCGCCGGGTGGCATTGGTTTGTTGAGCATGGCGGCGATGCCTGCTGCCACATCTTTCACAAAAATCCAATCACGTTCCTGTGTGCCTGCTGTCATGGGAAAATCTTGACCGGCGATGGCGGCATTGATGGCTGCTGGAATCAAGTTGCGCTCCGATTGACCAGGGCCATACGCTTGAAAAATCATCGCACCATGAATCGGCCATTTCTGGGTGCGCGCAAACATTTGGCAAAAGTTCCATGCGGCTGATTTACTGGCGGCATACACATTCATGTTACTGCGTTCACCAGAAGTACGAGCCACGATGAATTGTTTTGTGGTTCTGGTTTTCTCAAAGCTGGCGCGTAACAGATTGATGGTGCCATTTAGATTGTGGCGCAGCGCGGTGTTGATGCCCATAAATGGATCGGTCATGCCCACTGCCGCCAGGTGTATCACGAAGTCTGGCGCTGCTTCTTCTAAAGCACGCACGGTCAATCGAAAGTTGCGCAAATCGGCATAGACAAAATGCAGCTGGTCACGAATGGCGAAAAGTGAAGGGGGCAGCGGTGATATGTCGGGATTGCTGAAAGATTCGAGAGCAAGAATAGATACGGCCGTTTCCGGCATCCCCACCAACAGCGGCACCAAATGACTGCCAATAAACCCGGTTGCTCCTGTAACAAGAATACGCATAAGGAAAGCTGTTAGGTGTCAGGTATCAGGTTTCAGCTTTTTGGCTGATGCCTGATACCTGATACCTATAACCCCAAAAACTCCCGATACCAGGCCATTGTCTTGGCAATACCCGTTTCCAGTGTATCGGCGGGCTGCCAACCGAGGGTTTGTCTGGCTTTGTCGGCGCTCAGATATTCGTCCTTGATTTCGTTTTTGACTTCATCGAGGATGATGGGTTCTAAGTTGGGATAATTAGACACTTTGATGATGGTGTTTACGACATCGAGGGCTGAGTTGGGTTTGCCCCAGCCAAAATTAAATGTTTCGCCAGCTAGTTTGCCCTGGCCAAGCTGCTCGGCAATCATTAGATAGCCAGAGACCGCATCTTCTACAAATAAGTAATCGCGTTTAAAGGTGCCGTCGGAGCGGATAATCGGCCGTTCCCCACGCAGCACGCTGCGAATCGTGCCGGGAAGCAGCCGGTTCCAATTGAGATCGCCGCCACCATATAAATTTGAGCAGCGGGTGATGGAAACGGGTAATCCATATGAATACGCATAACATTGCCCGATTAAATCGGCACAGCTTTTGGAAACGTCATAAGGATGACGCCCTTGCAGCGAAAACTCTTCTCGAAAAGGTGGCGGCGTTAAATCGCCATATGCTTTTTCACTACCAGCAATGACCATTGCCTTTACAGTTGGCTGTTGGCGAGCGGCTTCCATCAACATCCAGGAACCGCGAATATTGGTCTCAAATGTGGACATGGGCGACCGGTTGGCAATGCCAACGATGGTTTGGGCGGCCAGGTGGAAAATTGTATTGATTTCGTATTCGGCAATGGTGCGCACGAGCAGCGGATAATCACACAATTCACCACGTACAACTTTGATGCGGTGAATGTTGCCAGAGCGAACGAGCTGTGATTGAGGGACATCGTCTCGAATTAACCCGACAATGTCTGCGCCCATGTTGAGTAAAACGGCCGTTAACCACGACCCCAAAAATCCAGTGCATCCTGTAATCAATACCCGCTTGTCTTGCCAAAATCTGTTCGTCAACTTGTTTTCTCCGTTACCAGACTTGCCATGGTTTATCTTTTTGCCATGCTTCTTTGAGAACGAGTGCTTCTTTCAGCGTTTTCATCGATTGCCAATAGCCGTCGTGCCGGTAAAGAGCCAGCTCGTTTTGTGTGGCCAGGTAAGGAAGGATTTCACCTTCTAACTCTAAGCCATCGTGCAGCCGCTCTTGGATAAGCTTGAGGACACTGTTTTCAAATAGCATAAAACCACCGTTGATCCGGTAAGGTAAGCGTGGTTTTTCGATAAATCCAGAAATAGTGCCATCATCGTCGGCATCGATTTTGCCATATTGGGAGTTGAAGCGAACGCCAGTGATGGTGGCTTGTTTGCCGTGGGAATCGTGGAAGGCGACCAAAGCATTTAGGTCGATATTTGCCACCGCTTCACCGTAGGCGACAAAGAAACGGCCGTTTCCCAAATAATCTGCCAACCGAGCCACCCTTGCCGCTTTTTCAGTATCCAGGCCGGTATCAACCAGTGACACTTCCCAGGGGGCGTGGTGATGTTCTCGTTGAACGGTGAGGTGGGGACGGTCGTTTCCATCTTCATTAGGAGCCAGAAAAATGGTTGTATCACGCGTCATTGCTTCGTATTCAAGAAAGTAGCGCCTGATCTGATCGCCATGATGACCAAGCGCCAGTATGAAACGATTGTGATTATAAGCAGAAAAGATACGCATGACATGCCAAAGTAACGGCCGTCCACCAATATCAATCAATTCCTTTTTGCGCATCGTGTCTCCCATGCGCGTACCACTGCCACCACATACAATAACAACCGGGATATTTTCCAAAATTCTTATCTCCAACCATTTAATTCGTTTTTGCAAAAATGATCATAACACAGGCAAATACGCCCTGCCACCAGGGTTTTTAATTTTAGGGATTTTATTTGCCGTAGCCGCGATTTCCGAATCGCTCCCAAGCCTGTCAAATAATACGCGATTCGGAAATCGTAACTACGGCTTTGACGGGCGATCTATGGACTGTTAGAATCCACCCGGTATGAAAAATCTGGTGGTCACGTTTTGACCCAGGAGATTGACATGACAGAAACAAACGCCATGCATAGCCGCCGTCGTGGACCGAAAATCGTTGCGATTGGTGGTGGCACTGGGATGCCTAGTTTTTTGCGTGGCATCAAACAATATACAGACAATATTACTGCCATTGTGACGGTCGCAGATGATGGTGGCAGCAGTGGTCGGCTGCGACGCGAATTGGGCGTGCTGCCGCCTGGAGATTTTCGAAACAATATTGCGGCACTAGCCCGCGACGAGGCGTTAATGACGCAGGTGTTGCAATATCGCTTTGGCGGGAATGTCGGAAACAATGGCAACAGCGAACTGCGCGGCCATGCATTTGGGAATTTGCTGTTGGCTGCATTGGCAGGCGTGACCGGCAGTTTTGACGAAGCATTATTGGCGGCAGAACGGGTATTGGCGATGCAAGGTCGTGTGCTGCCGTCTACGCTTGAGGATGTAGCGTTGGTGGCTGATATTTTGACAGAGGAGGGGGTGCAGCAAGTTGTGGGCGAGTCGGCGATACCTGAGGTAAACGGCCGTATTCAAAAAGTCTTCCTCCAACCAGAAAACGTTCGTGCCTATCCTCCGGCATTAAAAGCGATTTTCCAGGCCGACCTGATTGTGATGGGACCGGGCAGTTTATACACGAGTATTTTGCCGAATTTGTTGGTTCCTGACCTATCTGAAGCGCTGCGACACACTCGCGCAAAGAAGATTTATCTATGTAATCTTGCCACACAGCCCGGAGAGACGGATAATTACAGTGTGGCTGATCATGTAGCCACGTTATTAGACCACATTCCCACTGAATGCCTGGATATGGCATTGGCTAATGACAACCTTTCTATTCCACCGAATCGGGGTGGTGGCAATACAGTTTATGTGCAACCTACGCCATCACCGAGACTGAAGCTGGTAACGGCCGATTTAGTTGATGAAGTATTTCCCTGGCGACACGACAGCGCGAAACTAGCACAAGCCGTTATTAAATTGTTGTCATAGTTGCGTCAATCGTCATTTGTAAACGATGACATTTGACGCACCACAAGGCGCATAAACCATGTAAAATGGGTGCGTACTAAGATTCAAATCAAGGAGAGATGTATGACTATCAAAGTTGGTATTAATGGGTTTGGCCGCATTGGCCGCCAGGTATTCAAAGCAATTTACGAAGATTACAAGGGCGTTTTGGACGTTGAAGCTATCAATGACTTGATGCCAGTTGAAACCAATGCACATTTATTAAAATATGATTCGACTTACGGCCGTTTCCCCGGCAAAGTTGAAGCAATCGACGGCAACATGTACGTTGATGGCGAACTGCTAAAGAGTTATGCCGAACGTGATCCTGCCAAACTGCCCTGGGGCGAATTGGGTGTAGACATTGTTTTGGAATGCACAGGCATTTTCCTCGACAAAGCAAGCGCTAGCAAACACCTCGAAGGTGGCGCTAAAAAAGTGCTCCTTTCTGCACCAGGTAAAGGCGTCGATGGTACGTTTGTATTGGGCGTAAACGAAGAAACATACGATTCAGCAACTCAGCACGTTATTTCAAATGCAAGCTGTACCACCAACTGTTTAGCTCCGGCCGCAAAAGTGCTGCACGAGCAATTCGGTATCAAACGCGCATTGATGACTACGATTCATTCCATTACCAATGGACAGGCAATTTTAGATGTTGCTGGTAAAAATTTGCGTCGTGCTCGTACTGCCAGCGCAAACATTATCCCTACCACCACTGGCGCAGCCAAAGCGGTTGGTATGGTATTGCCAGAATTGAACGGCAAAATCAATGGGATGGCATTCCGTGTGCCAACCGTAACCGTTTCTGTTGTTGACTTGACCGCAGAGCTTGATAAAGATGTGACGATTGCAGAAGTTAACGCGGCATTCAAAGCTGCATCCGAAGGCGAAGGCTGGTTGGGTAAAGTTTTGGAGTACACCGAAGAACCACTCGTTTCCAGTGACTTCATTGGCTTCCCAGCATCTTCTACCGTTGATGCACTGTCCACAGACGTGATGGACGGCAACATGGTGAAAGTTGTGACCTGGTACGACAATGAATGGGGTTACGCTTCACGTTTGGCTGACTTGACTGCTTTTGTTGCAGAACGTCTCTAAAAATTGACGATTTTGGATTGACGGTTTACGATTGTGCTGAGAAGAGAATCGTAAACCGTCAATTTTTATAGTAAGCCGCACCGGTTGCGGCTTGCCTTTTTTGAAATCCATGTGCGGTTTACTAATCGCAATACAATATGGAATTAAAAGAACTTGAATCACGGATGCACCACTTTGTTGACAGTAAAGGATGGTATGCCCCTGATTCCCCCAAACCACAAACCCCTCGCAATTTAGCGGCCTCTCTGGCGATTGAAGCCGCCGAAGTTTTAGAGCATTTCCAATGGCGCGAAACAATTAAAGATAAAGAAGATTTTGCCGGTGAATTGGCAGATGTGGCTTTGTATTTGATGCAGCTTGCCAGTATCACAGGTATTGATCTTGAGCAGGCGATTTTAGATAAGCTGGCTTTAAATCATGAACGCGAGTGGCCTACCCCATGAAAATATTAGCGGTAAGTGACAAGGTTGTTGACAATCTGTATTGCAGCAATGTTAAAACGCTTTATCCCAACATTGATATGCTTATTGGGTGTGGTGACTTGCCGTTTTATTATTTAGAATTTTTGGTTTCGTCATTTGATCACCGTATGGTGTATGTGCTGGGTAATCACGACAAAGGGCCGCAATACACGGTTGAAGGTCGCGTGCTGACTGAGGTGAAAGGTGGCAAGGATATTCATGCACGAACTGTTCACATGAAAGGTTTGTTGATGGCCGGTTTGGAGGGGTCGATGCGGTATCGTCCCAATCGGCCGTATATGTACACGGAAGCGGAGATGCGGACGAACATTGGGCGGTTATTGCCCCGGTTGTTAAGGAACAGGGTGAAATACGGCCGTTATCTCGACATACTGGTGGCTCATTCCCCCCCATTTGGTATCCACGACAAACCCGACTTACCCCACACTGGTTTCAAGATATTTTTGTCATTTTTAGAATGGTTTAAACCAACCTATATGCTTCATGGGCATATACATATTTATCGCCACAACACTGTTCGTGTATCCCGCTACGACGAAACTACAATCATAAACGTTTATCCCTATTTCATACTAGATTATCAAACGCCTCCCCCACTTTCTACCCCACCAGCCTAAGTCATTCTCGAAACAAACTAATATCTGGTTAGCTTACCTTGACGGGTTTTTTGCTCCATCGTACACTTTAAAAACGATATTAGCAGTGAATTTGTGTTGCGATAAGTTAATAAGTGTGTCCAACAAAAAATAACTAACCATCTGCTGTGAACAAACTATTTTTCACCCTGGCGTAAAAGCACGACTGATGAGATGAGGAGAGACGCCAATGATTGCATCTGCCGAAAACAAAATAAACTTCCGCAAAGCCTTGCAGCCTACAATTCACTATTTAAGACGCCCTGTCCGCTTGTTTCGGGAATATGATCGCGCCAATTTTCGCCCAGATTTGATTGCTGGGCTAACTGTCGCTGTTATTTTGCTGCCGCAAGCGATTGCCTTTTCAATTGTGGCCGATTTGCCACCCCAAATGGGGTTGTATTCGGCCGTAATTGGTGCCATTTTTGGTGCCTTATGGGGATCGTCTAATCAAATGCATACTGGACCGGCTAATGCCATCTCGTTGATGGTTTTTAGTGGTCTGTCAGGCGCTGTGCCAGCAGGAACGGCCGAATTTGCAATTGCCGCTGGTGTCATGGCCGTGATGGTGGGTATTTTTCAAACGGTATTAGGACTCATTCGCCTTGGGGTACTTGTTAATTTTGTATCTCATTCAGTAATTGTTGGGTTTACAGTGGGTGCCGGTATTTTAATCGCCATTAAACAGTTAGAGCCACTGCTAGGATTATCTTTACCCGATTCAAAAACATACGTGACCCCCTTTAGTGTCGCCCAGAATATTGCCCAAACGCATATGCCATCAGCTCAAATCGGAATTGGTACGATGATTGTTATCGTGGTCTTGCGTCGCATCAATCCCAAACTACCTGTTGCATTATTAAGCATGATTGCTGCTTCGTTGGTTGTTTTCTTTTTGCGATTAGACCAGGCTGGGGTTGCGGTTATTGGTCAACTTCCAAGTGGCTTTCCTCCATTAGCTGATTTGCCTTTATTTGATTTGGAATTGATTAGTCGTTTGTCGGCTGGTGCGTTAGCTGTGGCCTCCATTGGGCTTGTGGAATCAATGGCGATTGCGCGTTCGATGGCGGCACAGACGGGGCAGCGATTGGACAGTAATCAAGAGTTTATTGGCCAGGGCATATCGAATACGCTGTCTGGCCTTTTTTCTGGGTATCCGATTGCAGGTTCTTTTTCCAGATCGGCTGTAAACTTTAACAACAATGCACAAACACCTGTGGCAGCGCTTATTTCGGGCATTTTTGTCTTGATTGCCATGTTGGTATTAGGTCCATTAGCGGCTTATTTACCTGTTACTGCGTTATCTGGCGTTTTGATTGTGACAGCTTACGGCATGATCGATGTCCCTGAAATGAAGCGAATTTGGCAGAGCAAGGGTGGCGATGCCATCATCATGGTGATTACGTTGACGGGTACGCTTTTTCTAGCAATTGAATTTGCGGTATTAACTGGCATTTTACTTTCGCTAACGCTATATATTTTGCGTACCAGTACACCCAAAGTTCATGCAGTTGTGCCAGATGAAAAATTCCGCCACTTTTTTCATCGACCTGATCGAGATGAATGCCCACAGCTAGGGGTGATTGAAATTTTGGGCGATTTGTATTTTGGTGCGGTGCAGCATGTGGAAGAGTTTATTCTTGATTATGCAGCGAAGCACCCGGAACAGCGATATTTATTATTGCGTTTGCACAATGTGAATCATTGTGATTTTAGTGGGATTCACTTTCTGGAAAGTATTGTGAAAGCGTATCGTGAAAAAGGTGGTGATGTTTATCTGGTACGCATGAACCCACGTGTTCGAGAAATAGCACAATCCGCTCATTTTGAGGAATTTATTGGGGCCGATCATTTTCTTGATGAAGATGAAATGATTGGTCATATTTTTCATCATGTTTTGGACCCGGCAGTGTGCATCTATGAATGTCCTTTTAGGGTGTTTAAAGAGTGTCAAAATTTGCCAAAGCAGATTGATGTTATTGGGATTCCACAGTTTAAGGATATACCCGTTGATAGTGTGATGACGATTCATTCTCAGAAGCTTTGGGAGCTGATTCACCAGCCGAATGGGGCATCACCATTTGTGGTCGATGTGCGTGAACCACGAGAATTTCGGCGAGCGCATATTGTGGAGGCCCAGTCGATTCCTTTGTCACAGATATTGGCAGAGGATGTGAAACTGCCCAATGATCGGCAAATTGTGTTGGTATGCCGTACAGGACGGCGCAGTCGAAGGGCTGCTTATGCCTTGCAAGGCATTGGTTGTATGAATGTGTCGATTCTTGAAGGGGGAATGCTGGCTTGGGAAGCTTCTCGGCTATTGGCAGCTATCGATTCATAGGCGTTTTGGACAAAACGCTGTTTTGTCCTACGATTTTCAGGAGTTGAATGATGAGAGAACGGCCGTCACGAAATATTGGTCTTGATTTGGTCCGTGTTACAGAAACAGTTGCATTGGCAACTGGACGTTGGGTCGGTTCGGGAAATTATGACATGGCGCATTTGACTGCTTGTCGGGCGATGGCAGATGCATTAAATACATTGGATATGAACGGCCGTGTTATTTTTGGTGAAGAACGCCGTTTGGGTAAAAATGCACCTCTGTGTAGTCATCAATTGGTTGGCACTGGAGATGGCCCAGATGTTGACGTGCTGGTTGACCCCATTGATGGCACCAACTTGCTTATCAAGGGGCTGCCTGGTGCAGTCTCGGTTGTTTGTGTTGCGCCAAAAGATACCATTGAGTCACCCTTCCCAGCAAAGTATATGGAAAAGATCATTGTGGACGAGGAAGCTGCTGATGTGTTGGTTCCTGAATGCATGGATGCGCCTGCTGCCTGGACATTGGCACTTATTGCCAGAGCTAAAAACAAAGCGGTTCGTGATTTATCAGTTGTCGTATTGAATCGCACGCGGCATGAAGATTTGATAGCCGAAATTCGCGCCACCGGTGCGCGCGTTTTATTGCGAGATGAAGCGGATGCTGAGGGTGCTTTTTTGGCGGTGACGCCTCATACAGGCGTTGATTTGTTAATGGGCATCGGTGGTTCAGCACAGGGGATGATTGCTGCATGTGCCGTCAAGGCGCAAGGTGGACAGATGCTCACTCGATTGGCACCTCAAAGCAACGGGGAGCGCGCGTTATTGCAACAAGCTGGTTTGGATGTAGCTAAAATCAGAACTGTTGATGATCTTGTGAAAACAGAGCAACTTTTTATTGCTGTCACGGGTGTGACAGTGACGACATTGCTGCCAGAAATGCGCTATTATTCTGACTTTGCGCGGACGCATTCACTACTCATTCGTTCAGAAACCGGTACACGCCGTTATATTCAAGCAGATCACTCAGCACGCATATAAAATGCTTGATACATGTCCTTTCGGACTTCTGTGTGAATCGAAGGACAAAACAGCGTTTTGTCCGCGTCAGATGGTCAAAACAGCATCTTGACCTACGGGTCTTATACTAACTCCGGCTGTTTTACGTAATCTTCTGGTTTGATGGAAATCGCCTGGCTGGCGCTGTCGGTACCCATGCTGATGCCGTAGATGGTTTGGGCAACCTGCACTGTGCCGCGATTGTGGGTGATAACGATGAACTGTGTGTTTAGGCTCAGATCGCGCAGTAGGTCACGAAACCGGTTGACATTGGCTTCATCGAGTGCAGCATCGACTTCATCCATGACACAGAAGGGAGTGGGTGAGACGCGCAGCAGCGAGAAAATGAGTGCTGCCGCTGTTAGTGACCGTTCGCCACCAGACAGCAAGCCCAGCCCTTGTTCGCGGCGATTGGGTAGGCGGGCGATGATGTCCACACCACTCACCGTCAAGTCATCTGGGTCGGTGAGCACGAGGCGACCTGCACCGCCGCCAAAAAGCTGGGTGAAGGTGTCGCCAAAGACGCTGTTTACTTTGTCTACTGTTTCGGCAAACGCTTTTGAGGTCAAATCATCCAGTTCGGCAATGATTTCACGCAGCTGTGCTTCGGTTAGATTCAGGTCTTCGATTTGTTGGTTCATGAAGTCGAACCGTTCTTGCGTTTCCTGGTACTCGACGGGGGCGTCTGGGTTTATGGCTCCCATGCGCAGCATTTGAGCGCGATAGGTTTGAATGGTGCTCTCGATGTCTTCGGGCAGCTCATCGACCTGGGGCAGCTCTTCAATGCCGCCGATGGGCAATGGGGTTGGCCCCGTTTGGTCGTCGTCGTAGCTGAGGACGACGATGCCTAAATCGGTTTTTATGCGCTCTTGCAGCGCTTCGATTTCGTTTTTCACCTGGGTGAACTTGATTTTGGTTTGGGTGTAGATGGTTTCTTGGTCGTGCGTGTGTTTTTGCAAAACGGCCGTTTCATCTTCCAACTTGCGCATCTGTTTGCGGTGTTCGGTTAATCGTTCTTTTTGCGGCCCCAGTTTCGCATCCAATTGTTTCAACTTGTCGTTAAGCTGAATGCGTTTGTCTTCCTTGTCAGATTGGTCGATTTCGGTTTGCTGCTGTTTGAGCGAGGCTTGACGTGTTTGCAAACGGCTCAGTTGACGGTCAACTTGATTGAGCGTGGCGCGGCGACTGTCTACCACGGCTTGCCGACCAGCGACGATGGTTTGAGCCGCGTGGATGGCTTGCTGCAAGCGTTCGCGCTGCTGCTGTGCTTCGGCGACGGGGAGCTTGGCAAGCGTGGATTCAGCTTCGAAAACGGCCGTTTCTGCATCCGCTACCATTTTTTGCTGCTGACCAATCGCTGCTTCCACTTCAGTTAACCGACTATGAATTCGGGCAACTGCTTGTGCTTGTTGAGCTTGTTGACGTGCCATGAACTCTTGCTGCTGGTTGAGGCGGTCACTATTGCGCTGGGCGCGGGAGACGCGTTGACTTGCTTCTTGTTCCAAATTGCCTAGTCGGCGTTCTTCCATTTGCAGTTCATCAACCGCATCTTGTTTTTCTTGAATAAGGGATTGCTGCAAAGTGACGGTGCGTTCGGCTTTTGTCAGTTTCGATTTTGCTGCTTCAAACTCAGTTTGCGCATCGCGCCATGCTTTTTCACGAGCAAGCGCTGAGTTTTCACCGCTGCTGTCGCTCGTTTCCACAAGTCCGTTGGCGTGGGCGATGAAGCCGTCTGGGGAAACGGCCGTTCCGCCCATCGGCAGCGAAGGCATGATTTCATACGCTGCCATTGTATCTTGTACAAGCAGGGTGCTGCCTAGCAAAAGCTGCACCAATGGCTGCATCTTTTTGTCGCAAGTGACGACGTTGGCAGCCCAATCAATCACGCCATCGGCTTGTGGCGGTTGGTTTATTGGTTTATTGGTTTGTTGGTTTGTTAGTGCTTGGAGGTTGGGGAGGGAAACGGCCGTTAGTGCCGACTTTCCATTTGAATTGACCAGCACATCCCATAATGCATCATCGTTTTCAAAAATGAGCGTGGACAGCCGGTTGTTGAGAGCGGCTTCGATGGCGGTTTGGTGTGCGGGCGGGATGGTGATGAATGCGGCGAGATTGCCCAGCAAGCCTTCGCCTTCACTGACCGGCGCTTCTTTGAGGCGCATTTGGCCCAGCATTTCGACACGGGTTTCCATGCGGGCCAGGTTGTTGCGCTGTTTGTTGAGCGTCCGTTCTTCGTCCCGCTGTTCGCGGCGCAGCTGTTTGAGCTGGCGAATAAGTGATTGCCGTTCGTCTTGGGCAGCAATGCGTTTTTCGCGGTGTGTTTTGATTGTTTTTTGGGCGGATTCGAGAACGGCCGTTAATTTGCCGATTTCAGCCTCAATGCGAACCTTTTCACCCTGATCGGCCTCTTTGTTTTCGGCTTCTGCTTCTTTGAGGCGTTCTTGCAGTTGGCTCAGTTGACCTTCGGCCTGGGCTAATTTTGTTTGTGAGGTTTGCCGCTGTTGGGTGGAATGGCGCAATGTTTTTTGCCAGCGGTTGATTTCGGCCTGCTTGGTTTGGAAATCGGTGTTGAACTGGCGCAATTCGGCCTGATTTTGGGTCATGCTGGTTTGGGCAGTGGTGAGTTCAGTGACGGCTTCGTTTAAGTCCGATTCGGCTTGTTTGTGCTGTTTCTCCAGTGCCGGGAAGTCGCCTGCTACATCCTCAAGCTGCCGTTCGATGGACTGTTTGCGCTCTTGCAAAATGGCGACTTCGCGGCGTGCAGTTTCCAGTTCGTCGCGCAGGTTGTCGCGCTCGTCTTGGGTATCGGTGATGCGCTGTTGCAGGCGATTGAGTTGGCGGCGCACGTCGTCGATGTTGTCTTGTTTGACGCGTAGGATGTTGCGGCTGTTTTGCCAGAGTTGTTCGGTGGAAACGGCCGTTTCTCTCGCCTCACGCAGCGTATCTTTCGCCTGCTCCCACTTGAAGCCATACCATAGCCGCAGCAAATTGTTCAAATCTGCCTGCAACTGTTCATAATTTTGGGCGCGGGTTGCTTGACGTTTAAGAGACGTCAAGCGTGGGCGAATTTCCGCTAAAATGTCATGCACCCGCTGTAAATTGCGCTGTGTTTCCTGCAAACGGCGCAATGTTTCGGCACGACGCGATTTGTAATGGTTGATGCCTGCTGCTTCTTCAAACAGTGCTCGTCGTTCTTCCGCTCGCAGTGACAGCGCCTGATCCACAAGGCCTTGCCCAATGATGGTATAAGTACGCTGTGCCAGACCGCTGGTGGCGAGCAGGTCGGTGATGTCCTTCAAGCGCACTTTTTGCCCGTTGAGGATGTACTCATTTTCACCCGAGCGGAAAGCGCGGCGACCAATTTCAACTTCGGTGTAATCAATGGGCAGCCAGCTATCGCTGTTGTCCAGCGTGAGAATCGCCTGCGCCATACCTGCCCGCGGGCGGCTCTGGCTGCCTGCGAAAATCATGTCAATCGTGCGTTTGCCGCGTAAGGTGCTGTAGCTCTGCTCCCCCAGCACCCAGCGCACCGCGTCGGCAATATTGCTCTTGCCGCTGCCGTTAGGCCCTACAATTGTTGTGATGCCACCGTCAAATACAAATTCAGTTTTGCTGGCAAAGGTTTTGTACCCTTGCAATACGAGTTTCTTTAATTTCATAGTGTGTCTTGTTTGTGAATGTGAAGTTTGCGCGGGGCAGTATAGTAGGAAGTTGAGGGAGATGCAAGTAGGTTTTGGGATTTTTAACGTTAAATCAATTTTGCGAAAAGCGGAATGAAAAAAGCTGATCGCTGTCACTCATGTAAACAATCACATTCTCCCCACTGGTTGCCACCCCAAACCCCTGTAAACGATTGTTAGAAATTTGGGAAAATGGCTCCCCTGTAAATTTTATTTCCCCTACTTTTATAAATGAGTTTTTATCTACGACAAACAAAGTGTTATCTTTTTTCGTCAAAAAGAATACGAACCGACCATTATCAGCAATGTTGCTAACAATATCGCCTCTCTCAAATCCAAAATGGGAGTTAAGTGCCTTGTATTGATTATCATTAATAATGGTTGATGGTCCAAATTGTGCTTCTGGTATGCGCCACCCATTTTGCACGTCTAATTTCAATTCTGAATGGTAGGAGCTTCGATATGCATGACCATCTATACTTATGATTTCTTCATCAACATATAAGCGATCTACAAACATTATATTTGCATAAATGAGCGACCAAGTTATGTTTCCTGTTTTTGCATCAATAGCTGTGACTTTAATATTTTCACACCGGGTTAAATTGGGTTTACAGAGATTTACTGACTCTTGTGGTTTTTCTAGGCCTTCCACAATAACAACAATCGTGTCCGAATTATTCCCAATCATTGTAGGTGGATACCAAAATGACATATCTGTTTGCCATTCGATTTCACCTGTATTTAGATCAAAGCTGGTGATAGTTTCCTTGGGTAAAAATGGGGTATTTTTTATTAATATGGGTAAAATGATTTGATTATCTTGAATGTGGATAAATATTTGAGTATCTCTCATTTCCCAGTTGTCAATCTTTAGGGGTGAAGAATCAACGGATCGTGCCCAATTTATTTCAAATGATTCCATTGATTTAATCTGCCTGGGGCTTGTTTTGGGAGGGCGCATGAGAATTAGAATTTTAATGGAAACAAAAAATAAGATCAGGATTAAAATAGCGGTGATTTTTTTTAGATGATTTGCTAGTTTGTTTGTCATTGGCTTTCCCCATATCTGTTTCTCGCACTGGTCACAATTTGGCATGATTATAGTTGTTTTTTAAGGAATTTGCAGAATTTTCGGATTCCCCAAAATGAATTTTGGGTTTGCCTGATTCAAACATGTTTATGGAGGTTAAATAATTAATCAGGTAATAGAAAAACCACGAATTTTGTCCTGTCATTCCTGCGAAGGCAGGAATCTACTCGACTCAATTTGGATTCCTGCCTTCGCAGGAATGACAAGTTCTCTATTACTGTTTTATTTTCTTAACCTTCATAAACATGTTTGATTTTGTTAGCTCCAAAATTCATTTTGGAGCAGGCTGCCAACGATAAATCGTAACCGAATTGTTCTGGTACGCAACCTCTAGCTGTTCGTCGAATTTCTCTTGGCTCGGGAGTAACCCTTCGCTGCCATAAGTGCTTCTTTCCAGACCACCTACGTAGATGTATTCAACGTTGTACTGGTTCAGTAAATCACCGGTATTTTCCCAAAACGGCCGACTGTAAATATCGCTAATTACCGGTTCACGCATGCCTGGTTCTTGAGTGGAGCTGCCGCGCCATTGCAATTGGTGATTGGCCCAACCGAGCAGGGTCGGCAACCCGGTATTGGCAGACACCCGCGCATACGAGGAATAAGCGCCGCCGGTTGCTTCTAACACGACTGGATTTCCCGCAGCATTGTTTTTAAGCCACATAATCGCGTTGTATTCGTCTGGATTGAAATGTTGCAACTGTGCTAAGCCATTGAGCGTGGCGGGTAGACGTGTTTCCGAAGCTGCCGGACCTCGATATTCAACTGCACGTGATTGCACGGCATAGTACGGGAACATCAGCGCTAACAAAAAGGTCAAACTATATCCAACCGTTGCCAAAACCGGTGCAATTCGTGCCGCATTCACAAATTCACGCCACAAATAATCTAGTCCCACAATTGCTGCAATCCCAAACAGCACCCACGCCTGATAATAAAATTTAAAAATTGTGTTTAACCGAAAGCCAAAATTGTCTTTCAAATAGACAAACTCTGGACCAAGCGTGAGCAGCGCACCAGTCCCAATGAGAAGCAAAAGGAAGGGCAGCGATGATAAAGTCGCCTTTCTCCTTCCTTCTTCTGTCTCTTCGTTACTTTGTTCCTTTGTATTAAAAATCGTCACCCAAGTAGCTACGACCATCGGCAGCAAAGCAGTGAGCAGGATGGTGGTGCCTGGGTAGATGAGTTTGGCACGAATCACGGCGGGGAAGATGGCGAAAACGGCCGTTATCCCCCACCCCAACGCCAACGACCCTTCCGGTCGTACAGGTAACCTAATACCCAGTTCATGCGCCAACCCAAACACCTGACCGGCTCCGTCAGG
>QQUD01000502.1 GCA_008501785.1 Chloroflexota bacterium | reverse complement strand
ACCACGAGCAACCACAGCAACCTCCTGACAAAAGAACGAACCAACACAGAGCGCGAACGCCCGCACCCCCCGGACAACCAGGAGTGCAAGGGGGGGAGGAGGAGATGGAGGGGTGGGTGGCGGGTTGATTAGCCGCGAACGAAACGCCCCATAGAACCTGGGCCAGTAGAGCGGTCCTTTTGCAGAACGGCCTTGGCAAACAGAACCGTTGGCAGGCGTACAGAGAGCAAGCGGTTCCAATTACCAGGTTGGTGGCGTAGCAAAGATAGGTACATCAGGCGGTGTACGTTTGGTCTGCAAGGTGGTGGCGGTTGGGGAAGATGTGGCAGTTGGGAATGTGAGGAGGGAAGAGAAGTGGGGTGGGGAAAACGGCCGTTTCCGGGTGAAGTGGAAGCCTAAATTGTGGTGAATGGCGGAAAAGCATAGAAGGGTGGCAAAAGAGGTCACGTTAGTATCACTAGAACGGGAGACGCGGAGCGCGATGAAAGCACCTACCCGGTTCTGTACAAGTTGAACTGTTGGCAGAAAGAAACGTAGGGGAAGAGAGGAGCATTCTGAGGAAAGCCCACCATTTTAAGAAAAAGAAAAGAAACAGTTCTCTTGGGCGGAATAAGGATTTGAAAAACGGCCGTTTCTGCTAATCATCCTTATTCAATTCCAATAATCAGTAATGGACAAAATCAACGGCCGTTTCCGTTTCATCATCATCTGACCCAATATATCTCATCGTCGTTTCAATAGAAGCATGGCCAAGCATTTTTTGAATTTTTGGAATCGGCGCTCCATTGTCGTAGGCATTGCGAGCGCACGTGCGTCGAAGATCGTGTGGAGAAAGGCGGTTGGGTCCTGACAATGGAGCTAGGTTGGCAAAACGGCCGTATTCAGCAACGACCCTGCGAACGGTAGCTGTTGTAAGTGGTCGTTGAGTTAGCTTACTATGTCGGGTGAGACCAGAAAAGAGTGATGAGGATTGTGGGCTGGTGAATGGGAAAGATACGGCTGTTACAACCTCATTGGGCTTTTGTGCTGCCTCTTGTTGTGCCTGGAGCCAATTTTGAAGTGAGCTGTATAGGGTGTCGTGGATTTTGATGCGTCGAGTTTTGTGACCTTTGCCATGGATTTTGAGCCAAAAACGACCGTCACTTTGGTGGATATTGTCAAATGTAAGAGCGCACACTTCTGCCTCACGCAAACCAGCATAGAGCATCAAATCTAGAACGGCACGATCCCTTTTCCCTTTTAACTTTTTTACGCTGACGGAACGCCGCAATTGTTTGACTTCATTTTTGGAAAGTCGGCGGCCGGTAGGTGTGTGATCACGACGACGGCGGCGCTTGTAAGGTTTGATGCCCATTCGGTGAGCTTGGATGTCTGCGAGGTAGCCATCCCGATAGCAGACTGACAGAAAGGTGATGACAGCAGATAATCGGGTTTCCTGGGTGTTGATGCCAGCGCCGGTTGCTTGCAGCCAAGTGCGGAAGCCGTCAAGATGTGCTGGTGTGATGTGATGCAAGATTGTTGCGTCACCGCGAAATGCCCAAAGGATGCGTCGGCCATCAGGCTCTGGTTCTGCAAGGGGAAAATCAAGCTCAAGTGTTTCGCCCAGGAAAGCAAAAAACTGCCCCAAACTGGTTTGGTAGCTGCGTCTTGTATGCTCACTGATTCCAGCCGCAGTTATGGCGGTTAGGATAATGGCACCTAACGATTGGCGTGGTGGGGAGTCAATGTCTGAAGATAAACCTTTACGATGGTCTGCTTTTACTAAATTCATCAACCTTATTCCGTATGGGGTCAAAACGACGGCTAGATAGGCGATAATACCGTTTATCGCTCACTAGAATTGTAGCGGATGAGGAGGAAACCGACGCTAAAAATCGTTAAAAAGGATTGAGGACTATCGGAAGAGAGTGGACTTCTTTTTGATTTGGACTTTTGATCTCAATTCTGCTGCCAATGCTTCTCTGATGTCCACAAAGCTGTAAAACCAGCCCCTGCCCTAACTGCGTTAAGCACAGGCATCAGGAAATCATGCAAATGGTCAATGACTTCTTCAAATTTGGGGGTATCTGCCCCAACGTTGGCACGATTTATGAATGCTTGCCACTGTCGTTGTTTCTCTTGCGCAAAAGATTGTGTTAGTGAATCCGGCACATTGACCGGAATATCCGTGCCACGAGTTTTGAATGTGGACGCTATCGACTCATATAACGTAGATCCATTAATGCTTGTTTCGGTCGAAAGCAGCCAAATATCGTAGAAATCCTTCATGCGACTGTTTATCATTCCTAAAAATACCATTGCCTGGAACTTCTCGGCAATCAATGTCTCGTGTGTGTACGCTTTCAAATTTGGCTCGGGCATCCCCAACAAGGTTGGATAACTCAGTTCAACTGCTGGCGGAACAACGTTGTCAGAAAAACCGACATCAATACGCATTGGTATCCGAACGTTGCCCAAATTTCCGGTAAATCGAATCCTGGTTCCTTCAAGCTCGGCTCGCCCCTGGATACTTTCACCACGAACAGAGTTTTCATCAAATTCCATCCCATCAGGGGTTACAGGCTGACGGCAGATACCTTTTACAATCTCTTCGACATAAGCAACATCATAAGGCGTATGTCCATGTAGATCGATATCTCGTGTTGGTCGTCGCAGCGAGATTCCCCAAGCGAAAAAGACAACGCCACCCTTTAATACAAAACTGTTCCGATATTCTGACTCTGATAGACGATACAGGAATCGCTCAATTGCAAAATATTGGAGCAACTCCTGATGCGGACGTTGCTGATCGCGTGCCAGATTATTGAGTCGAGCCTGAATGGAGGCGATCAAACCTTTTGGCATCTTGGTCATAGCACCGCCTCCAAATAAGGTTTCATGATTTTTTCCACTCGATTAATCTGGGCGTAGTGGAGAAGTTCATTGATATTTGCATCGGGGAGGCGTATATACTCTTTTAGTGCCTCAACAGCGACATCAATACCTATCTTCTTTCTGAATTTAAAGCAGTCTGTGATCGTTTTCGATTTTCCATACATTGGAACGTCAATACCATCAAGTCTTTGCGCCACTATCCCAGCATCATATCCAGCTTTGGAAAGCCATACCACATCAAGAGGTGGGTAAACGATTCGCGGCTTCCGTACCGTCTGTGGAAGTGCTATATAAACCTTGTGCGGAACTTCGGTTGTAAGATTGTAGAATGCAAGCGATGACAGCAAGCAGATGACGGCTTGCGGCACACGGAGGGCGATCTGCACGAGGTCAGGATACTGGAGAGGTGGCAGGTCAGAGAGGCGATACAGACCGCGTCCAAGTTTCTGCAGCAGGTCAGCACGATACATGTCCGATATTGTTTTACTATCGATACCAAGGTTCTTTGCTTGACCTGTTCTTAAAATACCGTCGTGCTCTCGAAAGATTTCCTGAGCTTCCAGATAGCTTTTCCTCATGATGACCTTTTAATACTTTTTTGCAATCCCGCAAATATACTGTATTTACGGATAATTATAGTAAATTTACGTTTTTACATCAAGACTAATTTGCATGGTGCCGTATCTTCAAAATCCGGCAAGGTAGCTTGAGGTAATTGTGGGACAAATTCAAAGAATTTGGGGCTGCATTGTCCCACAATCTCCGTTAATATAGCGACAGTTTAGGTGCTGTATCGTTTAGCCGTTTTCCGAATCCCATTGAATTGAATGTGTGGTGGTTATTTTTGCGAAAACGGCCGTTAATTGCTAAACTGTCGGACGTGTCGGCGCGGTCGGTTTAGCACATGGATAAGGAAAATCAAGTGGCTATTCAAATCGCGAATGAAACGATGCTATCAACAGATGAAGTTGCCCTGCGAATCGGCAAAACAACGCGCACGGTGCAACGTTGGTGTGATCGCGGTGGTATTTTCAAGGGTGCTCGGAAAGATGGCCCGTTTGGGAATTCGCCGTGGTTGGTGCCGGAAACGGCCGTTAATGCCTATGAAAAGAAGTATGGTGTTGGGCGGCTGTAGGATTTGTGAATGATTGGCTGTGGAAACGGCCGTTAAATATAGGAAAAGAAAAAGGCAATCCCCTGACTCGCCAAAGCTGTGGATTGCCTTCAAAAGCACTTTACAAATCGCATATCATCTTGCGAAATCTTATGTGATGCGTAGCAGACGATTTTGTTAGTAAAGAAGTGTGCCCTCACGGAGATTCGAACTCCGGTCTCAAGCTTGAAAGGCTTACAACCTTTTATTGCTAGGAGAATGGGCTAAAAATCAACAATAATTAATATTTATCAGGCCACCAATTTACCTTTTGCTTTATATGTAACGGGTAAATTGGTGGCCTTTTTTGTTGCCTGTATTTGGTCAGATTTTATTCGTCTGAATCTTTGAAGTATAGGTCGCGGAGCTGGGATTCAGTCCGAGTCGTGTAAATAGATGCAGTAAAGGATGGGTTACTGTGCCCCAACCAGGCACTCACAGCCGGTAAATCATTCTTTTCTTCAAGTTTGCGAATGGCAAAGGCGTGGCGAAAGCTGTGTGGGTTGAATTTTTCGGTGACGCCAGCTTTCTTGGCCAGACGGCGCAGCACTTTTTGGACGCCTACACGGGTTAGTTTTCGAAACGGCCGTATACTGGTCAAGAACAATGCTTTCTGTCCTAATATGTTGGGTCGCTCCTGAAGCCATTGTTGTAAATATTCTAACTCTTCCCCACAAGCGTAGATATTTCTTGATTTTGAGAATTTTTCGACGATGTAGATGGCGCAGCACTCCTTGCCATCTTTTTCCCAAAACTCAATTTTGTCCAGCTTCATACTGACGATGCCTCCAACCCGACATCCGGTGCACCACAACAAACCGAGGATAGCCTTGTCACGAGCACTTTCTGCAGCGTTGATCATGGCGCGATAGGTTTCCTTGGAACATGCTTTGGGGTTGGATGGTGGCTTAGGCAGGTACTTGACCGGTTCAGCGGGGTTGAAATCAACAATCCCCTTTCGAACAAGGCGGGAATAGACGGTTTTGACTCCTCGTAAATAGGAGTTGACCGTTAGCGGTGATAAATCTCGATCTTTCTCATGTTGTTGCCACTCATGGACATCGCGGGGAGTCAGGCTCTTGATGTCAATGTCTCCTTTGAATCGAATCAGGCTTTTGACGGCTCCTTCCATCCAGTTGATGGAATCTGTGGATACATCCCGTATTCCATATTCATTTTCAATGGCAAGTGTGGCTGCCTCGCTTAATGGAATTGGGGAATCAGATTCCAGGGTTGCTAAAACGTTTGTCTTTGATGTACGCATTTTCTACTCCTCTTACTTCTTCAATGCGTGTTAATAATCCAATGAGTTCAACACATATACATAAAGTTGGACTTGCAATTGAATGGCTTGTGATAGGTAGTTGATAGATGTTGTTATTGGAGTTCTTCACCAGTGTAAATCAATAGGAATGAACGCCCTTAAATCTCGTTAAATCTCGCGAAATCGGAGGGATTTATGACACAAGTTGAAATGGTTCAGTGGGTGATTGTGATTGTGATTATCGTCGCGTTGGCGGCGTACAAACTTTATAAAAGGGAACGCAAGGAATGAATTGGCAAATTTTTGGATTGGCTTTGTTGTTTGGCTTATTGGCATTTCCAGTGATGACGAAACAGTCGTCGATGGCTCATAAATATGCAGTGGTCGCCACGCAAATTGTGGCTGGCTATTTTCTGGCTTTGTATGTGCCGGAGCGACAGACGATGTTGGTTGGCGTGTCGGTGGGATGCAAACATTTGGCAGATATTCTGGCTTGTGGCATCGCTTTTGGGGTGGACAAGGCGTTGGTGATGGTGGAAGTGAGGAGGGTAAGACGTCATGCCGGACCCGCTTAAGGTAACTGGTGACAAAATGAGTAGTTTTTTGACGGAGGCTGAGATTAAGCGGCAGGCGGCCGTGCAGGAGATGCTGCATGCACTTGACAAGTATCCGGTGGAGCCTCGCGATTGGGTGCGGGTGATTGGTCGAGCGCTGGAACATTTGAATGAGCAAGGGATTACGCTGGCGAATGCAACGGATATTGTGCGGGCGAATAACCGGCGGCGGCAGGTTGGAGGGTAGAAAGAGGAAGAGCGACACAGAGGAACGCAGAGAGAAGACATAGAGTTTCACTGAGAATGGATAGGTTTCATTTTTCTTTGATGTAAGGGAGGTTTTTTATGACGGATGAAAACCGGATTGTGGTGCGAGACCGGCGATCTGTGCATCAATTTTCGATTCACAATCGGGTGGTTGATGAATGGTTCCCAATTATTACGGCACGGGGTTTTGCTCTCTATAGCATGTATTGTCGGATGGCCAGCAAGGAAGAGGAACGTTGTTATCCTGGATATCGGTTGATTGCGAAGCATATGGGGATGGGGATCAGCACGATTTCGGATTACAACAAGCTGTTGGTTTGGTGTGGGCTGCTGCATATTGAGCCGGGGGATCGGAACTCTCCGAATGATTATTACATCCTAGATATTCCAGAAGTGACGGAGGATTTGTTAGCACGTATTCGGAAGTTGGCTGGAAAGGATGTGACACGATTGGAGCAAGAGCGTGAGGAAGAAGCGCAGAAGCTAGATGCGGCCGGGATGAAGAAGGATGCAGCAAAGCTGAGACAGAAAAGGGTTGGTACGTTTTATTCGGGTTTACTGAAGCGGCTAGATAAGTGGGAACCGATTTATGTGCATTGGGGTGAGGAGAAGGAACGGCCGTTTGTCATCAAAAGCGGCCAATTATCTCTATTTCCAGGTGATCCTGTGGGCGAACACCCTAATAATGGTCAGGTAGGTGATCCTGACGGCGAACACCCTGATTTGAATGGTAATTATCGTAATTTGGGTGGAAAACAAGGTGATTCTGACGGCGAACACACGAAAAATGGGTCAATTCGTGCTTCTGGTGGCGAACACGGTGTTCCTGACAGCGAACAAGGTGATCCTGGTAGCGAACACCGTGTTCCCAGCAGCGAACGGGGTGATCCTGTGGGCGAACACCTTGCTCCCCACCGCGAAAGAGGTGATCCTGTGGGCGAACACCCCGATCCTACTGGCGAAGGTGGTGATCCTGGTGGCGAACACCCTGATCCTGTGCGCGAACGGGGTGATCCTGGATCAGGATCAGAACAATCCACAACAACAATCCAAAGCAACAATCCAAAGCAACAATCCACAACAACAGCAACAACAAGAGAGTCTCCGCAAAAATTTACTGTTGCTTTTGCTGCTCCTACCGATGGGGAGATTCAGGCGCAGATTTTGGACTGGATGGGGTTTAACGGCCGTTTACTTCCCGAAGAGCAAGGCCAAGTCACCAATGCGCTGCTGCTGGCGTGGGCATGGTGGGTGAAACTGGAGGCGAACACCTTGATGAAACGGGGGAAAAATGCGGTTGGCATTGCGCGAGCTGGGTGGAGGCGTGGAGATGCACCGGGGAGTGGATTGGTTGAATTTGCGGAGATGTGGTTGAAGCTGGATGCGTCCAAGCGGTTGGATTTGTTGGAAGATGCAGATTCGGCCAGGTTTCGCGTCAACAATCGGCTATACGAAGCAGAAGGGATGGGATTAAGTGACACAAGCCGTCGCGGATTTTACCGATTGTGGGTGGTGACTGAGGGAGTGATCGCCCCACCGATGTTGATGCCAGAAGACGACGAGGAGGAATACGATGTCGAATGAGTTGGCGATGATGAATTGTGAGGAAACGTTGCAGAGTGTGATGCATGCCCTGCAAAGAACTGTTGATTTACCCAGTGAACAACGTGAAGTGCTGGCACAGGTGACTGTGTTGCTGGTGCAAAGTCGTGAGGGGATTGCAATGCTCAAGCGAGAGCAAAAACGGCTTCTGATGTATCCAGCATGCACGGCTTCGACACTGAATGAGGAGCATATGGCTGGGACAGTGCGTTATCGGGCGCTGCATGGAAAGAATATAGAGTGTCCAATTCATGGCACTCCAGAACCGGGGAAACGGTTGCGGCCACGCATCAAACAGTGTGATGTTGGCAAGATTCGAAAAGCGATTGACCGGTGGCAGCAAGTAGAATCATTAGGCAGAGAAATTGTCGAATTAGGAAGCCGCGTTGATCAGGTAGAACGGCAATTAGAAGCTCTACTGGAAGTAGGAGTTTTGGAGTTATCTCCAAAGGAGCCAGTGGGATGAAACGATGGATTTCATGGCCAACTCTATTCGTTTCGCTGCTGGTGGGCATAATTTTAGGTGCTGGGGAAGCAGAATGGGTGATGAATAACTGGCAAGTGCAGCGGGTTGAATTGCCAACATCAACCTACCCCACTGAAACTGCTCCTACTTTTGTTCTTGATATAACAATCACAGATGCGACGGCGGGTAAACCAGTTTTGGCAGATGTGTTTTTGGGGCAGTCGCCGGACATTGATGTTGAAGCGCCTGGTGACGCGATGCAATTGATGTGTGAGGAGGTTTCGATGTGTGAAGTGATGATGACAGGAACGGCCGTTTCTCAAGCCACCAATGTGCAAGTTGTTGCACCAGGATATGAGAAGTTCAGCATCGTCATCCGACCGCATGTGGTGCGATCTAAGCGTTTGAAGATGCCGATTAAGCTAATCCCTGCTGATAAGAAGTTATGAGGATTGATCTCTGAAGACTGAGCAAAAGCTGACTGGCTGAAATGCTGAAGTGCTGATGTGCTTAAAAGAGGAGAAGTAAAGATGGAAAAGACAATTACGCCTACCTTGCAGAAGACGGTGGCGTTTTATGGAGATGAGTTGGTTGCGGTTCGGGATGATGAAGGGCAGGTGTTTGTGTCGTTGCGGCATATGTGCCAGGCGTTGGGATTGAATGTGCAAGCACAGCGGCGGCGGATTGAGCGACATACGGTAATGCAAAATGGGTTTATGGTAGCCATGATGGCTACCATAAAAGGAAAACGGCCGTCACACGTTTTACGGGTTGATTTGGTTCCCCTCTGGTTATCTGGGACAGATGCCAGCCGTGTGAAGGATGAGATTCGAGCCAAATTGGAGCAGTATCAGCGAGAAGCAGCCAAGGTGCTTTGGGAAGCGTTTCAAGATGGACGGTTGTCTGTTGATCCAAGCTTTGAAGAGTTGCTGCAACAAGATACAGATGCGGTTCAGGCATACAAGATGGCATTGGCAATTGTGAAGCTGGCCCGAAATCAAATCCTCATGGAATCGCGACTGGATGCTCATGATGTGCGACTGGCTCAGTTGGAAGCACAGTTGGAACAATCAGATCGGGTTATTACAGAAGAACAGGCCAGCCAGGTGAGTCAGGCAGTAAAAGCTATTGCACGTGAGCTAACGGGCCGAACCGGTCACAATGAATATGGAGGCGTTTACGGAGAGCTATATCGGCAGTTTGGTGTCACCAGCTACAAACTAATCCCTGCCAAACGATTTGAAGAAGTGATGTCGTGGCTAACAACTTGGTTCCAAGATTTGACAGATGCTGTGGATTTTTAAGGGTTGGGGACTGGATTCAGGCTGAATGCTAATTGCTGATGCCTGACACCTCTCTTCCCAGGAGTGTGTTTTGTGAAACGGTTTTCGTGGATGCAATTAGTTCGTGATTTTTGTGATGGTTTTTTTGAAATGCTGGGTGAGATTTTGCTGGCATTTATTCGACGGGTAGCGCCCTTTGCTGTGCCGTTAGCCCCTGCTTCGTTTTTTGGTCATGCGATTTTTGCGGCCGTGGCGTTGATGACCAGCAGTGATACATTGGCGTTGGTGATTGGCGGTGTGGCGGCGTTGGGGTTGGAAAGTGCGGGAATTTTGGCAGCGCATACGGCGATACGGTTCTATACAAATGGTGAGCGACAGAAGGCGATTATTGCAACCATCATCACGATTATTTATCTGGTGATTGGGATCGTGTCGATCTGGTTTTTTGAAGGAACAGGTCAAGATGCGCAAGTCGCAGGGACAGCGATGTTTTTGATTGCGGGGGCGGTGTATGTGCTGATTGCATTGGTAGATGATGCTGCTGCAAAGCAGGAAGAAGCTGATACTGAAGCAATGAGATTGACCATTGAGCAAGAAGCCGAACGGGAGCAAGCAGATGCAGAGGATCAACGTCAGCATGAAAAAGATTTGGAGCAAATGCGGATGGACCATGAAGCTCAAATGGCACGGGAAGAAAGGCAAAGTCAGGAACGGATGGAACGGTATCGGTTGAAGCGTTCAGGTGCAGCTTCAAATGGACGTTCAGGTAAGGGTGGAAACGGCCGTTTACCCTCAAGGTCAAAGCCTGTTCAACGAATAAGCAAACAACAAGCAATCAATGCCCTTGTCACCTTCTTTTCAGAACATCCAACAGCGAGTTACAGGCAGGCAGGGGCTGAAATCGGCCGTTCAGTTGGGTGGATTTCTGAACAGATTAGTGAACTTGAACAGAAGGGAATTGTTCAGCGAAACGGGAATGGAGTACAGGTGGTAAATGGTTCAAATGAACATGGTGTGGGTGTTCAGAATGAACGGGAGTGAACGGTAAAAATGAACAGCTAAATTTAGGAAAGTGAATGGAAGAAAAAGCCCGGGCTGGGGGAGTGTGACTGATTACCCAGCCCGGAAATCGATACGTTTGCCCCGAGTCCAGAGGAGAAATCTGAAGAGGACTCTAAGGCTTTTTCAGTTTAGCAAGAGGTTGGGGACAATTCTAGAGTGAAAATGTGCTCAAATTGTCCCCTAAATGATCATGGTGATTTTAAAACGAGTTGACCCAGAAATGAAGATGAACAGATGGTACATGGTAACTGTGCAATCGACGCTGTTGGAACCGGTGGCTGTAGTGTGTGCGTATGGAAACTGACAAACATCATGGCAATAAATACGAATCATTCCAGCTGCATCGTGGGATGAGGCGAAGGAAACGGCTGCGAAGATTGTGGAGGGGAAGGTTAAGCGGGGGTATCAACATGTGGTGGAAACACCTTCAAAATAATTTTTTCTTGTGTGGGATCTGCATCCGAAGCTTATAGTAATATTTATAGTAACAAGAGCTCTCATATTTACCTGAGGGCCTTTTGTTTTATAGGGCAGAGGAATTCCGGATAAAGAGAACGACATCAATCTTATATTTGCAGATAGAGCCAATGCCATAACTCCACGATTATAAAAAAACGGCCGTTTCGTTTCCGAAACGGCCGTTTTACTTTTCATTCTGCTAGCAGGATAGATGGATTTCTACCAGCGACCACCGCCACTGTTAGGAAAACGATTACCCGCACGGTTATTTCCACCGCCACCACTGCGCTCTTCCCGCGGGCGGGCTTCATTGACTTTTAAATTACGGCCATCAATATCCTTGCCATCCAGGCCTGAAATGACTTTGTTTGCAACCGCTGCATCCATCTCTACAAAACAAAAACCACGAAAACGCCCTGTATCACGATCAGTGATCCAGGCTACAGACTCGATATTACCATACTCGCTCAATAATTCACGAACGTCATCTTCCGTGGTATTAAATGAGAGATTTCCAACATAAACTTTCTTAGACAAATTTTTACTCTCTTCAAAACTATGATTCTAAATTGAACAAAGCAAAAGCCAATTCAAAATAGAAAATAAAATTAGACATCTAGAGCATACACTCTTCTAATCATCAATCCATTAAAAACATCAATTATCGAGGCAGATACTCACAAATAAAGTTTTTGAGGCAAATATTTAGTCTGACTGCAAGGCAAGAGTGACAACTGTATTAGGTTTGATTATACTAATCGTATGCACCCCTATCAAAACATCTTTGATGCCACAATCGATGGATTAATCATCCAGGATGCCGTAACGGGCCTGGTGGTTGAAGCCAATCCTGCAGCAAGCACCATGCACGGGTATAACCATGAGGAATTTATAGGCTTGTCCCAAACCTCCTTCGTACACCCAAACGATCATCACCTGTTCACCCAATTTATCCAGACAATTCAGTCTGGAAACGTAATTGAATCGCTTGCTGTCCATTTGCATCGAGATGGTACGCCATTCTATGTCGAGATACGCGGAACGGCGTTTGATTTCCAGGATCGGCAGTGCCTCCTCACTATTGTCCGCGATGTCAGCGATCGGGTCCAGGTTGAACGACTGCTCCAACAACAGGTGGAGGCTCGCAAGCAAGAGCAATCTGCCCTATTAGAGATTTCCCAAACGCTGGCATCTGCCCTGGAACTCAAACCGGGATTGATTCTCGATCAGTTGCGAATGATTATTGAGTACACGCATGCTGTGCTATTCGTGCTAGAAGAGCTAGACCTGGTCGCTTTGGCTGTGCGTGGACCTGAGCGATTGAAACAGGCTATGCCCCTTCGCATCCGGCTAGAAGGGCCGAAAACACTGACGGCGTTGTTCAATGGACATCGACCACAGCGAATTGCCAATGTGTACAACACCGATCCCACAGCTCAATTTCTGCGGTCGTTCTTGAACGATCAGGCGGCCGTGTTGTTGGAGGGCGTACAGGCGTGGATGTGGGTTCCATTGGCCGTAAAGGGTCGCGTTATCGGTGGTTTAGGCATTGCCCACGCAAAACAAGACAGCTTCACTGCCCATCAGGCCAATTTGGCTCTGACGATGGCCAACCAGGCGGCAATTACGTTGGTCAACGCGCAATTGTACGAACAGGCGCAAACAGTGGCTGCGCTAGAAGAACGCCAGCGCCTGGCCCAAAACCTGCACGATGCAGTTAACCAGTCACTATTCTCTGCCAGCCTGATTGCCGAAGTCTTGCCACGTCTTTGGGAACGAAACCCAGATGAAGGACGGCAGTCACTTGAAGATCTACGTCAGTTGACTCGTGGCGCGATGGCAGAGATGCGCGGTCTGCTGGCCGAGCTGCGCCCCCTTGTCTTGACAGACTCTGATTTGGGTGATCTGCTGCGCCAGTTGGGCGATGCGCTCACGGGCCGGACAAATATTCCTGTTGCCGTGAACGTAAGGGGGCAAAGAACCTTACCGGCCGATGTGCAGGTCGCTCTCTACCGCCTGTGCCAAGAGGGATTGAACAATATTGCCAAACATGCCGGGGCCGCTCAAGTAGAAATAAATCTGCAATTTGAGGCGGATACGGTAGATGTATACATCCGTGATGACGGCCGTGGGTTTGATCCTGCAAACGTAACTTCCGGTCAACATGGTTTAAGCATTATGCGCGAGCGAGCCAATGCCATTAGAGCAACTTTATCTATTGACAGCCAGCCAGCTCACGGTACCAGTATCCATATCCGCTGGACAAAATCCTTTGAAGAGAGGTCCCCATGACTCCCTCCCCTCCTATCCGAATCATGCTTGTTGACGATCATACGATGGTTCGTCGTGGCCTCGCAACCTTCTTGAAGGTTTTTGATGACCTGGAACTGGTCGGGGAGGCGGCTGATGGCGAAACCGCAATTCAATTATGTAACAGTATCCTGCCTGATGTGATGCTCATGGATATGGTTATGCCTAATATGGATGGTGTGACAACCACACGGATTATCCGCCAACGATTCCCTACTGTGCAGGTAATTGCACTGACGAGCTTCAAAGAAGAGGATTTGGTGCAGAATGCACTTCAAGCGGGGGCTGTTGGTTATTTACTCAAAGATGTGTCTGCTGAAAAATTAGCACAGGCTATTCGCGCTGCACATGTCGGCCAAAGCACGCTTTCTCCTGGTGCTGCTCAGGCTCTCGTCCACGCCACAACTCAGCCACCTCCGCCCGGTCATGACCTGACGGAACGCGAGCATGCTGTATTGCTCCTGATGGTTAAAGGGTTGAACAACACCGAGATCGCCGAAAAGCTAGTTGTCAGCCCATCAACCATCAAATCCCATGTGAGCCACATTCTGGCGAAATTAAACGTTTCCAGCCGCACCGAGGCCGTTGCCGTCGCTGTGCGTCATCGGCTTGTTGAGTAAACGGCCGTTTATTATCCCCTCCTTAACCTCCCCCCCACAACTCATTTATCCCCCAACTGGCGGAGCTAAATCTCCCCTGACCAGCCGATGCTGTGAACCAGCATTGATAATACACTTAATAAAAGCGCTAAAACTATTTACAAATGCTTTTTACAATGTCATGTAAATGCAACATGTGGGAGCGTCATTGCTACAGTGTTGTAAGCATAAAGTAGGAAAGCATAAAGGTGGAAAGATGGTAGAGACAATAGTGACCTTCCACAACAAGGTAAAAATAAGGGTGCAGGCGCAAATATTTATGGGGTATACACTTGTCAGCACCTGCGTAGCAGGCCCTGGCGAAATTCACAACTTATTAGCTAAATCAGAACGGTATGACATCTTTTTTAAAAACGGGGCCACCGGCTGGGAAATTGCCCGCAAACTGAACTGTAAAGCTGAAGCCTTTACGCTGAGCCAACACAATGGGCAATTCATCCTAACGTAAAGCGATAGAAGGCACCCCACTTTTTTAGTCACCAAGTTCGAACTAATCATCAAATATTCTACGAACAAAATAAAAAAATAACTATGAATTTCGAAGCGTGGCTCATTGCTCAACAAAACCGAGAAGATCTCATTGGTGATCTTGCTCGTATCCTGATCATGCAGAATATTGAGCAAAAATCATCAAGGCGCAAACCCGATGAACACAAAACATGGGTCGATACCGTCATCAGAATCGCTAAACCGGAATATATTAATGTTTTTAACGAGGCTTGGCAAGAATTCCTATTAGCAAAACAAGCTGGAATAGATTCCTTGAATGTAACTCAGCACCTGGAGTAAGAACATATGACCCGTGTCTTTTTAGCCGAAAGCCAACTTAAAGTTCGTTCCGCCCTCCGCCTGTTGCTGCTAGATTTAAACATGCAAGTTGTTGGTGATGCAGCTGACTGGCCCACAGCGCTCACACAGGTCGCCGCAACACAGCCGGATATGTTAGTTGTTGATTGGGATATGATACCCACAAGTACATCCCTCCTTGAACTACGAGCAACCTGTCCGGCAGCGGTTGTCATTGTTCTCATTAGTCATTTGGATGCCCGTCAACAGGCTGCCTTATCTGCCGGAGCCGATAGTTTTATCAGCAAAGGCGAGACACCTGACCGGGTTGCGGAACGTCTGCGGGCTGCGGCGGCGAACACTCATTCACAATAGAACCACATTACCTTTTTTACATTGCGCGAATTATTTATCTAAAAAACAAAATGTGTGGTATTCACCACCATGAATGAGAGTTGAAGGGCAACTTATTGATTTACCCTTCAACTTAAGAAGGAGAAATATAATGGACATCAACTTGAAAGATATTCGACAAAGATGGAACAAGGCAAAACTGACAAAAACTGCTGCCTTTTGGGTAGCAGTTGGAGCAATTCTTCTCACTATGTACCTTGGCTTTGCTCAGGCAGGCTGGGTAACGGGCGGGACAGCTTTGCAACTGGCTGAGAGAACATCTGAAGAGGCTGTCGTCGCACGATTGGCCCCGATCTGTGTCGCTCAGTTTGATCAGTCTCTCGAAAGAGATCAGAAGCTTGCGGAATTGAAAGAAGTAAACACATCTTCTCAGCGTACTACTTTTGTAAAAGACCAGGGATGGGCCACGATGCCTGGTGAAACAGCCCCCGATGACAAAGTTGCCAGAGAATGCGCAGACCAGATTAACCTCATTGGTGAATGAGGTTCGGTGAGGGATTGAAATGAACATTTTGTTGATCTACCCTGAGTTTCCAGACACATTCTGGACCTTCAGGCACGCTCTCAAATTCATTCGCAAGAAGGCGACTTCACCACCGTTAGGATTGTTAACAGTTGCCGCTATGCTGCCATCTGAATGGCCAAAGCGCCTGGTCGATGTCAATGTGACAACGCTGACTAAGGAAGATTTGGCCTGGGCAGATTATGCCTTTATCAGTGGTATGACTGTACAAAGAGAGTCGGCACATCAAATCATTACCCGCGGCAGAAAAGCAGGTGTCAAGATTGTAGCCGGAGGTCCGCTCTTCACGACTGAGTATGCGCAATTTGCAGAAGTCGATCATTTTGTGCTCAAGGAAGCCGAGTTAACTTTACCCCCCTTCCTGGCAGATTTAGCGGAGGGGCGTGCCAAACACATCTATACCACATCCGACTTTCCTGATATTGAAATGACGCCGATTCCGTTGTGGGAATTAGTGGACATGAGCAAGTACGCCACCATGGACATCCAATTCTCCAGGGGGTGTCCTTTCAACTGTGAGTTCTGTAATGTGACCGCATTGTTGGGTCACCGACCCCGTACCAAATCAGCCCAACAGATAATCGCCGAGCTGGATTCGCTTTACGATTTGGGGTGGCGGTCGAACATTTTCTTCGTAGACGACAACCTGATTGGAAACAAGAAACGCCTAAAAACCGAATTGTTACCTGCGCTCATTGAATGGCAGCAGTATAAGACAGGCATTTCATTTACCACTGAAGCCTCTATCAATCTCGCAAATGATCAGCAATTGATACAGATGATGGTTGAAGCGGGGTTTCACGCTGTCTTTGTAGGGATTGAAACACCAGATGAAGATAGTTTGGCTGAATGCAATAAAAAGCAGAATTTGAATCGTGATCTAGTAGGAGATGTAAAACGTCTGCAGCGAGCTGGCTTACAAGTACAAGGAGGTTTTATTGTTGGTTTTGATAATGACACGCCCTCCATTTTTCAGCGACAAATTGATTTTAATCAAAGAAGTGGCATTGTGACGGCGATGGTGGGAATCCTTCAGGCTCCTCCCGGCACGCGACTTTACGACCGCATGCAAAAAGATGACCGGCTGCTCGGTCAAATGTCGGGGGATAATGTTGATGGCTCAACAAACATTATTCCCAAGATGAACCTGGATGCACTGCGCACAGGGTACAAGCAAATCATGCATTACATCTACTCGCCCGAGCCTTATTATCAACGTGTTAAGGTCTTTTTGACGGAGTATCAATTACCCAAACCCAAGACACCAAGGGATATTGAATACATTCTGGCGTTCTTTCGTTCCATTTATCACCTTGGTATTGTTGATAAGACACGGCTGCATTATTGGAAGCTCCTTTTCTGGACACTCTTTCATCGCCCATTGCTGCTGCCGTCGGCAATCACACTAGCGATCAACGGCTTTCACTTTCGCCGAATCTGCGAACTACACGCTTTTGGCACATTTGAAATGCCACAAATATCAAGGGAACAAATGCACTGATGATTACGCTGGATCAGTACCATGACTTTCTGAAAACGATCCCATACCCCTGTGTTACTGTTTACAAGCAAAGTCGAGTTGTCCTGAGCAACCGTTATGCTGAAGATTTATTTGGTTACACATCAGATGAACTTGCAGGGCGACTGATTGATACTTTGCTCCCAGAGCTATTTCGAGAAAACCGCTTCCAACAGGGCGACAAATTTCACAGGGTTAATCACAAAACCAATTCTAAAGATAAAC
>QQUD01000412.1 GCA_008501785.1 Chloroflexota bacterium | reverse complement strand
CCGAAGATGATGGAAGTTGATGCGATGATTGGTGGTGAGGAAAGTGGCGGATATGCGTTTAAGGGTCATGTGCCAGAACGAGACGGCATTTTGGCTGGCTTGTTTTTGCTAGACATGATGGTGCGTACTGGCAAGAAGCCTTCGCAGTTACTTGATTTGCTGTTTGAGAAGGTGGGTCCTCATTATTATGATCGGATTGATTCCTACTTTGATAATGCACGCAAGCCAGCGATTCTTTCAAATGTGGCACAGGCGCGTCCCACGACAATTGGTGGACTGAAGGTGACTGATATTGTCACTATTGATGGTCACCAGTTTATTATGGAAGATGGGGGCTGGCTGTTGGTTCGTTTTAGTGGAACTGAACCAATTATTCGTGTGTATTGTGAAACAACGCATGAAGATCGGGTGGCAGCGATTCTTGATGATGGGATGAAGATTGCTGGTTTGAGATAAAGATATTTATCGCTGAGTGCACTGAGTGCGCTGAGATGAATTTGAGATTAAGCGGGTGCAGCATTGCTGCACCCGTTTTTTATTGGGAGTATAATTGAGAAAATTCTCACGAAGACAGCGACGTTTTTATCCCACAATTTAATGAAGGAGTAGCAATGGATTTTCAACTCACTGATGAACAGCGTGAATTTCAGCATTTTGTGCATGAGTTTGTGGCGAAGGAGGTGAAGCCGCTGGCAAGGCATACGGATGAATCGGGGACGTTTAACTGGACGGCCGTTTCCAAAATGGGTCCTTTAGGATTGCTTGGTCTCGAAGTGCCAGAAGCATTTGGTGGTGCCGAAATGGATGCGATTAGCGCAGCGATTGCCATTGAAGAATTGGGCTGGGGTTGTGGCTCAACGGCTCTCGCAGTTTCGGCGCACAATGGGCTGGCATTGGGTCCGATTGTCAAGTATGGCACTGATGAGCAAAAGCAACAATGGCTGCCTGATTTGGCAACTGGTAAAGGTAAGTTAGGCTGTTTGTCGTTGACGGAACCGGGAGCAGGTTCTGATTTGCAGGGTGGTGTGCGGACGGCGGCCGTGCGTGAAGGCGACTCCTGGATTATTGATGGCAGCAAAATGTGGATGACGAATGCGTCAATTTCGGATGTGATGGTTGTGCTAGTGCGTACGGATGCAAAAGGCGGGAGTCGTTCGTTAAGTCACATTATTGTGCCAACCGAGTCGCCTGGCATCACCATTGCGGCTGC
Organism: Chloroflexota bacterium; assembly: GCA_008501785.1. The sequence goes on along the minus strand of QQUD01000412.1, from coordinate 3,215 downwards.
GGAAAAGAAAATGGGTTTGAAAGGGTCGCCAACCCATGCGGTGACGTTTGATGAAGTACGGGTGCCTTTGGAGAATTTGCTAGGCGAAGAAGGACGCGGTTTGCAACAAACGTTGGCAACGTTGGATGCAGGTCGGATTAGTATTGGTGCGTTGGCGGTTGGACTAGGGCAAGCAGCGTATGAAGCTGCGATTCAATATGCTCACGAGCGAGAGACGTTTGGCAAGCCGATTGCCCATCATCAGGCGGTGCAGTGGATGTTGGCAGATGCGGCGACGGAATTGCAAGCGGCCAGGTTGATGGTGTATTGGGCGGCGTGGTTGAAGGAGGAAAAACGGCCGTATACGCAACAAGCCGCAATGGCTAAACTATTTGCAACAGAAGTAAGTGAACGGGTTTGCCGGAATGCGATTCAAGTTCATGGAGGATATGGATATAGCAGCGAGTTTGAGGTAGAGCGCATGTATCGAGACACGCGTTTAATGACGATTGGTGAGGGTACAAGCGAAATTCAGCGATTGGTGATTGCCCGCCATATTCTCGGTTTATAAAGGAATTGGCTGCGTTAATTTTTTAATGCAGCCAATTTCTTTATTGGGCGTTGATAATTAAATTATACGGTGTCGAGCCATAAGGTGGGTCTGTTACCACACGAATGAAATATGTTCCGGCTGATAAAGTTCCCAGATTCATTGTTTTTGTAGATGAGAAATCACCATTATGGCCTATCGGCGGATTTCCTAAGTTACCGCAACTACCTTGATAAGCAATGATCTGCCCTTCAGCCTGGTAATTTGATAAAACGACTTCAACCGATTTGCTGCTTGTCAGTGTAAATTTGTACCAATCTTCACCATCTTCTGGCAAAAACCATAAGGATTGGTTTGTGCTAATGCCATAAGCTTGAGCACAATTGTCATTGGGTTCATCTACTCGGTAATTGTTCAACAACAGTGGTACAAAAGTGAAATAGGTTGATGGCTTTGTTAAATTGATTATTACGTCATTTGTTGATTTTTTCCCCAATCTATCTGTTACTTGTACAGCTAATGTGAAAACTTGAATTTTATCAAAATCGAGTTCATCCCGTTTATTGACGGTTATCTTTCCTGTAATGCTGTCTATTTTAAAAGCTCCCTTATCATCTCCCCCAATAATTTCATACTCAAACGTGTCTCCAAAATCCGGATCGCTTGCAATGACCGTGCCAACTTCAGTGCCATTTGTGCTAAACCCCTCAATTGTAAAACTTTGACCACTATTGATTGTTGGTTGTTCGTTTTGATTGTCTACATTTATTATTATTGTTTCTACGTCTTGTTTGGGGCCTTGGCTATCCCAATTTGAATCTGTGACGGTGATCTCTAAATTAAAAGATTGAATTTGCTCGAAATCTAATGCGCTGTTATTAGCGACTTTTATTTCTCCATTGTTGTCAATCGAAAATGTGCCAGAACTGTCGCCATCTGTGATTGCGAAAATAAGGTTTCCAATATCGGCCGTGTCTTCATCATTGAAGACAACTGTATCAACCCGTGTATTGTTTGCACTGTTTTCTTGAATGTTAAACAATTGATTTGGATTGATGACCGGAGCTTCATTAATATTGTTGATATCTATTGTAATTGTAGAGGAGTCTGAAAATAAGTCGGTTCCTGTTGCTTCTTTTGCTTCCACAATTAGTGAAAACGATTGTGTGTCTTCATAGTTTAGCTGCGTTGAATCATTAACCATTATCTGTCCACTGTTTTCATTGATAGTGAAAGCGGTGGAGCCAGTACCACCGATAATTTGAAAATCGAGATCATCTAATTCGGGATCCATGAGTATCGTATTGTCATAGGGAAATGGAGAGAGACTGAATCCGTTGGGTCGATTTTCATTGATGCTTGTTTGGAAGTCATTGAATACAGGGGATTCATTAATATCGTTCAAATTAATAGTAATAGTTTCTACATCTTGTTTGGTCCCTTGACCATCCCAATTTGAGTCAGTAACGGTAATTTCTAAAGTAAATGATGGATTTTGCTCATGATCCAATTCGCTGTTATTGGAAACCTTAATTACCCCATTGTTATCAATTGAGAAGGTACTAGAGGCATTGCCATTGGTAATTGCAAAGTTTAAATTTTCAATATCGTCGGCTTCGTCTTCATCGTCAACGATAACAGTATCAACTATTGTATTGTTTGGACTGTTTTCTGGAATATTAAATGCTTGATTTGGATTGATGACCGGAGCTTCATTAATATTGTTGATATCTATTGTAATTGTAGCGGTGTCTGAAAACAAATCAGTTCCTGATGCTTCTTTTGCTTCAACAATAAGCGAAAATGATTGGGTGTTTTCAAAGTTTAGTTGGGTTGCATCGCCGACTGTTATTTGGCCACTATTTTCATTAATGGAAAAAGCCGTTGCTCCTGATCCCCCAACAATTTTAAAATCGAGATCGTCTCCTTCTGGATCCTTAAGTATCGAAATATTATAAGGAAATGGGGAAAGGCTGAATCCATTTGGACGGTTTTCATCAATATTTGTTGTGAAATTATTGAAAATGGGTGGTTCATTTATGTCATTTAGTTTTATGGTGATATTGTTGGCATTTGTTAGGCCTTGAGCATCACTGACTTCAATTGTAAGAACGTATGTATCTTGGGTTTCAAAATCCAGCAAATCTGCTTTGAGTATGTTTACAGAAAGTTCGCCTGAACCATTATTTATAAAGAATAAATCGTCAGTTGGATCGGTGATTGAATAATCAACAATGTCGTTTTCTGGATCAGTGGCAATGACTTGATTGGATGAGGTAAAAACTGTGCTGTTTTCATTGACAAAAAATTCTTGTCCTCCAGGTACGGTTGGTTTCTCATCAATATTGGAAATATTTACAATGACTTGTTCTATATCAGTGAACCCGCCAGAATCTTGGACTTGAACGGTTAAAGTATAGGTATCTATCGTTTCAAAATCGATTTCACCATTATTTGTTACAGTGATAAGACCTGTGCTGTTATTTATTTTAAAGACATTTGTGGGCGGTTCTACTGTGGTAATTGAAAAAGTAAGCGTATCGTATGTGCCAGGATCAACTTCTTCATCAAGTGCGGTTACAGTGCCAACAGATCCACCATCAACAATATTTTCAGGAATTGTGAATGGGCCTGTTGCGCTTAAGGTTGGCGTAATATCAACGACGCCTGTGATAATGATAGTTGC
>QQUD01000241.1 GCA_008501785.1 Chloroflexota bacterium | reverse complement strand
CCTCGATTTACTGTACGACCATCTTGTCGTATAAAAGAGCTTTAATGAACAACTGGCTCGGCCTCATCATCTGTTTCACTTACGTATTTGCCATCATCGGAATTGCCGAAATGCTGCGCCGACGATTGAACTATGGCTCAGGCTTCACACGCAAAGTTGTGCATATTGGCGTGGGCATGATGAGCTGGGGATTGCACTTTTTGTTTGATAATCCCTGGTTTTTTGTGATTGCTTGTGGCGCGTTTATGGTGATTAATTTGCTCGATTGGCGCTATGGGTTTTTTCTGTCCATGGCCAGCAAAGATCAATCTAATCTAGGCACCGTTTACTTCCCATTTGCCGCTGGGATCGTTGCCATTCTTTTTTGGGAACAGCCCCCGTTGATGGTTGCTGCACTGATGCCGCTTACCTGGGGTGATGGTCTGGCTCCTGTAGTTGGCAAGGCATATGGCCGACGCGCTTATTTTGTCCATTCACACATGCGCACTGTGGAAGGGTCTGCTGGATTTTTTATATTTGGATTCATTTTTACCTGGCTGGCACTCTGGCTCATTCCTGGTAATCCCATAATTACACCGGGGACGGCCATTCTCCCCGCCCTGATCATCACCATCACCACTACATTCGTCGAAGCTGTCTCGATTTGGGGCCTGGATAATTTAACGATAACGGCCGTTGCGATTTTCATCCTCAAGATGTGGCCATTTTGATATAGACAGCAATTTCATTATGTCAGTGATGACTCACCCTACAATGGCAACAACGGATATAAGTAAGGAACGGATAAAATCCCTTTCTTCATCCGTTCCTTATTCCCATCCATTGTTGCCATCTAAAAACCGATCCCCCTCACTCCCCTTTCTCCCATGCTTCTTCTCCAACCAAAGGAACAAAGCGTACAGTCACCAGTGACTCACGGATGAAGGTTTCAGGACCCTCGCGATGTACAATAACCAGGCGTTGCCCTTTGCGGCGGCCGACGGGCATGATTAAACGGCCGTTTACCGCCAACTGCTGCTGCAAAGCAGGCGGCACATGCGGCCCCCCTGCCGCCACAATAATCGCATCAAAGGGGGCCTGTTCAGCCCATCCCAACGACCCATCCCCATGCAAAACATGCACATTGTGACATGCCAAATCATCCAAACGCTCACTGGCATATTTCACAAGGCCCTCATGACGCTCAATGGTATACACATCCCTGACAACTCGACTAAGAATGGCCGCAGCATAGCCAGAACCAGTACCAACCTCCAGCACCCGATCCGTGGGCTGTAACGACAAAGCAGCGAGCATATATGCCACAACATACGGCTGCGAAATGGTTTGTCGCGCTGGTAAGGGAATCGGACCATCCCGGTAAGCATGTTCCAGATAAACAGTTGGCACAAAATGCTCACGGGGAATCTGGCGCATGGCATTGAGAACGGCCGTATCCTTGATACCTCGTGCTTTTAGCTGCTCTGTGACCATCTGTGCTCGTTGGCGATCAAAATTGTATTCCATGATGTTTTTAGCTGTCAGCTTTCAGCCTTTTAAAAACGATTGAGTGCTTGATAAATTGCATTGGCTCCAAACTCAACAGCGGCTGCTGGGATGCGTTCATTGGCCGCGTGGATGAGTTGGTTAAAGGTAAAGTCGTCAGGTAGCTGCATGGGCAAAAAGCCATACGTTTGAATACCCAACTGTGCAAAAAATCGCGCATCGGTCACGCCTGGGAGAATGAGCGGAACTGGAATGCCATTTGGATCAGCTTCCTTTAAAATGCCACCCAACGTCTCAAACAGTGCCATATCTGGTTCTGGCGGTCCTGGATCGAACTCAACAACCTCAATGTCGATATCATCGCCAACAATGGGGCGCAGTTCGGCAATCATGTCGTCTGGCGTGAAGCCTGGAAGTAAACGGCCGTCTAACTGCAACTCAACTTCACTTGGAATCACATTCACCTTATGGCCACCATGAACAATCGTTGCGTTAACTGTATTATGCAACAAGGGGTCAAATATCTTCCCGCGCTCTCCCAACATTTCAATCATGCGATTGGTCATAGAAGAGTTAAGCATAAATTTCAACACGCTGTTGGTAGGAAAAGAAACCGCATTGGCAATGCCTGCAAACATCATCCGTACTGCAGGCGTGATATGTGCCGGCAGTCGGGTGTGGTTCAATTTTTGTAACAGCTGCCCCAATCGTGCCATTGCGCCATCCCGCATCGGCAGCGAGCCATGCCCACCAGGTCCTCGAACAATCATTTTCATCCAGCAAATCTGCTTTTCCGCAATCATAATCGGGTAAAAACGCTTGCCTGCCAACGACAGTGTAAACCCGCCAAACTCGCCTAAAGCATATTTCACACCTTCAAATTGTTCAGGGTGCGCTTCAACCAAATATTTTGCGCCAAACGTGCCGCTGTTCTCTTCATCAGCCAGAATCGTTAAAATAACGTCACCGGGTAAATTAGCCTGTTCAGCTTTGGCACGCAAAAAGGCAGCCACCATCATCGCCACGCCGCCCTTCATATCCAGCGCACCACGCCCCCATACATACCCATCAATCAACTCGCCGCCAAATGGATCATGCTGCCACTGCTGTCCCACTGTTGTGACCACATCTACATGTCCCTGCATCAGCAGCGGCGGTGCAGTGCCATTTCCTTTCAGTCGGGCAATCAAGTTTAACCGATTGTCTTCCTTAGCAAGAATAGTCGTTTCAATACCTGCATCTTGCAGCAGCCCATCAATAAATTGCACACAGGCCCGCTCATTGCCCGGTGGATTTGTTGTGTCAAATCGAATCAATTTTTGCAACAATTCTGCTGGACGTTGGTAGATATTACTTGGCTCGTTCACACCCGATTCTCCTCTATAAAAATATTCCCGGAAGTTGTTCATGATAAACCTTATCGCAATAAAACTTCCGGGAAGATGGCTTTCATGCGTGGCAATATGCCAGCATACTAAAATAAAATCGCCGCATGCAAACACATCCGGCGACAAAATCAGTTATTTATCAAATTGTCAATAACCCAACAAAAAGCCACGTTATTCACGGTCAACTTCATACCATTTACAGCACACCACTTACGGCTTACGGCTTACCGTTTACGGCTTACCGTTTATGGCCTACCGACTACGGTCCTCGCATGTCCAAAACGGGCGCATAATAAGCATTACAACCATTGATGCAAGAACAGCCTTCGGGCGGCAGTTCCGGTGCATCATCAAATTCGTATGCACCTTCAATAGCTTGACATACCGGGCATGCTTGACGTGGAACCAAAATGCGTACTTTCGTCGCTACGCCCCCTTCCCGAATCTTTTTTAATGCAGCCTTGTGTTCGGCTCGTTTTTTGGCATCGTTATCCACAATCCACTCCTCTAAGAAATTTGGGTCTTTAGGAATTCAAGGGGAGTGGAGGCTTTAGCCGGAACGGTCTCGTGAGAACCGGCTAAAGCCTCCACTCCAAACCCCACGAAATCCTAAAGAGCCAGAAAATTTAACGCAAAGGTGCAAAGATGCAAAGGAAGGAAAAGAATTATCTTCCGTATCCTCGGCGCGTTTGCGGTGCGTTCATTATCAATCTATTTTTAAATGATTGTGATGAATTGTACGAGCAAGCGGATGACATGACAACTTGCTTTTTGAGGTTATTGGTTAAGAAATGAAATCAGCTTGTGGGCTGTAATTTCCGGTTGGTCCATGTGGGGTGAATGGCCCGCATCAGAAATCATTTCTAACTGTGCATTGGGAATGGTGTCGGCAAGCTGGCGGCCTTGTTCGGGGGGGATGATATTGTCATTTTCGCCCCAAATGACGAGTGTTGGTTGTGTGATTTGGGGGAGATCGTGGGGGAGTCGAGTGGAAACGGCCGTTTCACTCATCGCCCTCAAAGCATCTACTGTACCTATAACCGAAGCACGTCCATTTCTCTCTGCCATCTCACCTTCAGTCGGACAAAACCCACTATCCGCACAACCACCCGTTAACATCTGCTGCGAGACAGGTCCCATACCCAACGCAAACCACGTCATTGCTCGCCCAATCCCCCATGGCAAATTGCCCAATGCTTCAAAAAAGCCGCCACCCGTCCCAAACACCTGTGCATCTAGAAAAACCAGCCGCCGCACCCGCTCCGGATAATCCAGCGCAAATTGCGCAGACACACCACCCCCATACGACGCCCCCACCAAATCAACTTGCTCGATTTCTAGCTGATCCAGCAATTCAGCCAAGTCACGAGATCGTCCCTGGTGTGTGTACGCATCCGTTGGGTCTAAAACGCGCTCAGAAAATCCCATTCCAAGCAGTTCGGGCATAATCAAACTACGCTCAGATTCAAGCAAAGGCAAGATTCTCGTCCAGGTAAAATTTCCTTCTGGACCAAACCCATGCAGCAAAACCAGTGGTACACCGGTTGGATCG
>QQUD01000086.1 GCA_008501785.1 Chloroflexota bacterium | reverse complement strand
TATATCCATCACGCATGACTCAAGTTCGCAAACCAACCCTCATTTTGGGATTTATTTGGATGGTCATGATGCTCTTTGCGATTGCACAATATCCATCTGTGACGCATCTTTGGTTAGCATGGGCATCTGTGTTTTATATCGTTTATTACATCGGTCTCAGCATCTACATGATGCGCCAACCGAAGCAGCCTGACTGATGACAGATTGGTTAGCGGAACGAACGGCCGTTTCCCCAAAATCTATCGCGCTCATCATCAGCGATCAACAGTGGACGTATACGGAATTGAATACGGCCGTTTCTGTCACCACCACCCATTTACACAAAAACGGCATTCAACCGGGCACACATCTCGCTATCCTCATGCCCAACAGCTTCACGACTGTCTGCCTGATTCATGCGGCGGCTCGACTCGGTGCCGTCCTCATCCCCCTCAATATCCGCCTTACTGCAGCTGAGTTAGCGTGGCAAATCCAACAAGCAGATGCAACGACGCTAGTTGTGGATAAAACGTTTGCTGAAATGGGTAAAGAATTAGAAAAAGAAGCAAAATGTCAATTGCTAATGGTCAATAGCCAATTGTCAATGGGGGAAACACCTTCTTCATTGACGGTTGACAATTGGCAATTAACAATTAACAATTCTCCCCCCTCCCTCCAGGCCATCGTTTTCACCTCCGGCACCACCGGCCACCCGAAAGGCGCGATGATCACGTTTGACAATCATTTTACCAGTGCGATGGCTTCGGCCTATCGGCTGGGGTTAGATGTGAAGGATCGCTGGTTGAGTGTGCTGCCCTTGTACCACGTAGGTGGGCTGGCCGTTATTTTTCGCAGTTGTTTGTATGGAACGGCCGTTATCCTCCACCCCCGCTTTCATCTCGACACCATCAACCACAGCCTGGACCGCGACCAACCAACGCTCATTTCTCTCGTTCCTACTATGCTCTATCGCCTCCTAAACACCCGCACAAACTGGCCCGCCGGCCTGCGTCTGATTTTACTCGGCGGCGCAGCAGCCACACCGGAGCTAGTTGAAGCAGCCAATAAAATTCCCAGAAAATTGCCAATAGTCAAAGATCGATTGTCAATTGCCAACGTAGAGTCATTGACAATTGACAATCGACAATTAACAATTGACAATTCTCCTCCTCCCCTCCTCGCCACCACCTACGGCCTTACCGAAGCCGCCTCCCAAGTCACCACGCAAACCCCCAAAAGCACCGCGCATAAACCAGGCAGTGTGGGTAAACCACTTTTATTTACCAAAGTTGAAATTGTGGACGAAAACGGCCGTTTGCTCCCTCAAGGCGAATACGGCGAAATCGTTGTGTCTGGTCCGACAGTGATGCGCGGCTATTACAACAATCCCGAAGCAACGGCGCAGGTGTTGCGAAACGGCCGTTTACACACCGGCGACATTGGCTACCTCGATGAAGATGGCGATTTGTGGCTGGTGCAGCGACGCAGCGACATCATCATCAGCGGTGGCGAAAATGTGTATCCGAAACAGGTGGAACAGGTGTTGGAGGAGAATACGGCCGTTTCCGCCGCTTGCGTCGTCGGCATCCCCGATCCCGAGTGGGGCCAAAAAGTGGTAGCAATGGTGCAACGAATGCCGAAAAAACAAATTTCGGAAAAAGAGCTTATAGCTTTTAGCCGTGAGCAATTAGCCGGATATAAGCAGCCTCGCCACATTCACTTTGTCGACAAACTGCCACTTACCGCCTCTGGCAAAATCCACCGAAAAGCCGTCGCTGACCGTTTACAAAACATATTTCAATCTTTATCTTTACATACGGATGGAGGGAATACAGATATTTAAAATTTTATCCGTATCCCTCCCATCCGAATCCATAAAAAATGACAACACCCCCCCTTCACTTTAAAACAGCAGGCACTGGTCCACCACTGCTCATGTTGCATGGTTTTACAGGTAGCAGTGAAAACTGGATCGTGCATCTACCTATACTAGCAAGGCAGTTTCAGGTGATCACGGTTGATGTTTTGGGACACGGCCGTTCCCCCAGCCCAACCGACATCACGCCCTATCGCATGGATAATGTTGCTCAATCGATCATTCAGATTATCCAAAAACTAGGAACCGGCCCCGTTAACCTGCTTGGTTACTCAATGGGTGGACGGCTGGCGTTTTACATTGCCGTGCATTATCCTGAAATCGTACAAAGACTCATCCTCGAAAGCAGTTCCCCCGGTCTGGCAGACGCTGCCGAACGTGACGCTCGTCGTCAGCGAGACAACGATCTCGCTGATTGGATAGAGGCGAATGGCATCGAAGCATTCGTCTATCGGTGGGAAAAATTATCATTGTGGGACAGTCAAAAACAGTTGTCTGCTGCGCAACAAACTGCACTGCGCCAGCAGCGACTCGGCAACAACTCCACCGGACTCAGCAACAGTCTGCGCGGCATGGGCACTGGAACACAGCCATCGCTCTGGGCACATATACCTCGGCTCAATATTCCCGTCCACCTCATTACCGGTAAACTCGACACAAAATTTGTAAGAATCAACACCGACATGGCATCTAAAATTCCGCAAGCAACACATGAAATTATTTCTGGCTGTGGGCATATGGTGCATTTAGAACGGCCGTTACCCTTCCAACAAGCCGTTCACCAATTTAGCGGCAAGCAATAATAAGGAGATTTATGAACCCCATCATTCAATCCATTTTCGTGGGCAAACCCAAAACGATTACCGAAGAAAAGCTGCACAAACAAAATGAACATTGGGCAGACACGATAAGGATTTAGGTACATAACCAAGATTGGATCAATTTCCTCGACAAATAATTAAAAAATATTAGGGGCTTCAACGAATAGTGTGTTTGGCTACACAATTACGATTTACCAACTCAATACCATAGGGTGCATATTCGCTGATACAATGATGGCTACAGCGGATACAAATAAGGAATGGATGAAGAAAGCGGATATTATCCGTTCCTAATTGATATCCGTTATAGCCTACTAAAAATTAACAAACTAATATTTAAACGGTCAACAGCACACTAATTGATGAAGACCCAAAAATTACAAATTGGGACATCTTCAAAGACCCTAAATAGAGTCAAAAATTTTTGATGAATAACAAACCTCTGCTTATCTACGATGGTGACTGCGGCTTTTGAGAAAAAAGTGCGCGTCTCGTAGAGGCATGGACCAATAAACAACTCGATATTCAACCGTGGCAAGCCATTCCTGAGCAGATGGCAGCAGTTGGCCTGACAGGTGCAGACGGCATGGCTAAAGCGTGGTTTGTGGATGAAAACGGCCGTTTATCTAGCGGCGCACACGCCATTAACGAAGCAATGCGATTCTGTTGGTGGATACGGCCGTTTACCCACCTCTACCACATCCCCGGCATTCACCAACTCCAAGAACATATCTATCAATGGATCGCTAATAACCGCCACCGCCTTCCCGGCAGCACACCACAATGTGAGATGCCAGAAAAACACGATGCTCCATAAGTGGTAAAAAAACTTCATTCAATTGTGAGTGAAATAACGTATTCAGCGCCATCATAATTATTGTCCGCCACATGAATCATGTAAACACCATCCTGAGGAATTTCCTCATCACTATTTCTTCAGTTGCACCAAATGACATTGAATCAACTTCTATTAAGGGTAAATCTGGATCTACATCATTATTGTACAGCGCCAAATACATATCCTCACTTCCACCGGATGGCGCCACAGAAATCGTGACTACATCTCCTGCCTCAGCATAAAAAAACCAAATATCATCGGCACCTTCTTCTACCGTAGCTGTTATTGAATCGCCATCTTCAAGGATGTCTTTAATCGTCATGAAATCACTGGCTAATTTTACAAATTTCCGGAACCCGATTCAACTTTCATGGCAAAACCCCAGGACTTGGCAGCGGCCAGTCACGAAAATCGGCTGAACAATCGTTGGTATCCTGCCAATATGGATACCTTTCCAAACTATGATTTGCCGTTGAGACAAGCTCGCAACCCACCACGCCAGGATAACTGCCTGTGCCATAAGTAATCACATCCACAACTTGCCCCAATGCATTTCGCAAAATGACTTCATCACCTCCATTTGCCAGTTGCAGCAGCGCCGCCGGATCACCCCAATTGGGGTCGTCAATGAGATCGGGAACGGCCGTATCCGTCCCCACAATCTCAAAATCAGGTTTAAACCCAAACGCCGCTTCAAAACCCGTCGCCGTAAACGCAACCACAATCGTTTCATTAGGCAGCAGCAGCGTGCCAGCAGGAAAACGACGCACATCCTCAAAATCAGTTGGTTTGACAGCATCCCCCAGACCAAACTGACTTAAATCGAGCGTAAGAGGCGTCGACTTCACCCACTCAACACACTCCGCATCATCCGCTCCAAACGGGCAATACAAAACTTCACTACTCAAAACCG
>QQUD01000547.1 GCA_008501785.1 Chloroflexota bacterium | reverse complement strand
GAGGTTGAGGTGGGGGAATAACGGCCGTTTCCACCCCCAACACCACATGCCAAGTACGAACAATCCGCCAAATAATGCCGCATGGTAGCTGATGCCGCCGTGCCACAAGCCAAGTTGAGACGGCCGTTCTTGATAATACTCTCGTGACAACCAAATGAAACCCAGACGGCCTCCGATAATGGCTCCTGCCATCCCAACTAACCAGCCATCAAACCAGCCAGAGACAGTCAGTTTTTTGTTGATATGGGTTGTGATGCCAATGCTGATCAGGATGCCGATGAGGAAAACGGCCGTATAGCTGTAAATAAAAAACCAGGGCGTGCGAAATAGGTATGGATACATTGAAGGGGATGATAAACGAGGTAAGATTAGTGGGCAAGAAAAAGCTTTCAGCATATCAGCTTGTCAGCCAGTCAGCCAGGTAGCTGAAATGCTGAAGTGCTAAAGTGCTGAAAAGCTTTTGGAGGAACCAATGAGTCAAGTAAACGCAATTTTAAAACCACGCAAAAAAATCGCCTTGGTAGCACACGATAACAAAAAAGATGACATGCTTGCCTGGGTAAAATTCAATCGGGAAACGTTGAGCCAGCATAAGCTCTTCGCCACAGGAACAACTGGTTTGCTGCTTGAAAAGGAATTGGGACTTAAAATTCATAAGTTGCAAAGTGGTCCGCTGGGGGGCGATCAGCAGATTGGCGCAAAAATTTCAGAAGGTAAGATTGACTGCATGATTTTCTTTTGGGACCCGCTACAAGCGCAACCACATGACCCAGATGTGAAGGCCCTGCTGCGTTTGGCGGCTGTGTGGAATATCCCGGCGGCCACCAATCGCACAACGGCTGATTTCCTCATCTCTTCGCCATTGATGAATGAGGAATATACGCGAAAGCTCACCGATTATAATGAATATCTACAGCGGTTGAGCCAAAAGTATCAATCATAAAATATTCCTGATAATTTCCAACAGATAGAAATAGCCATGATATAAACAACTGGGGTCATTTCTATCCGTTGGATAAAATGTTTTGAGTGTGAAAATGTTTGTGCCACCAAAGATGGTTGTTTGTGTGGGGGCGGTGGTGTTGCAGCAGGCGCGCGTGCTGCTTGTGCGGCAGACGTATGGTGTGTATAAAGGGCGCTGGACGATTCCGTGGGGGTTTGTGTGTGATGAGGATGGGATGCCGCAGCCACCGGATGTGGCGGCAGTGCGTGAAGTGCAAGAGGAGGCGGGGGTAACGGCCGTTATCACAGCCCTCCTCGGCATCCAAAACGACATTGTTCGTACCGGCAGCCGCGACGAACCCTGGCTTTATGTACTGTTCCAATGCCGTCATCAAGACGGCATTCCCACACCTGACGGACAAGAGACCGATGCGGCTGTTTACCTCTCATTAGCCGAAATGGACAGCTTTAATGGAGAGATTGAGCCATTCAGCAACTGGCTGGCTCGGCGCGTGCTGCGTGGTGAAAATAGTGTGATTTATGAAAGCGATGAAACGATATTTCCACCGCATCTTGCCTATCTCTAACCATCATTTCTGTGTACAATGTAAGGATGATATTTCAATTCGGAAGAAGAAATTGAACACAGATTTTAACAGATAAACAAAGATAAGAGTTTAAGCTATATTCGTGTAATTATCCTAGAAATCTGTGTGAATCTGTGTTTATCTGTGTGCTAAAATCTTATCTTTAGCTTCAGGTAGGAGGTGTCATGAACGATGCTCAGTTTGTTAGTTTTTCTGCTAGTCACGACTTGAATCAGGTGCCAGCAGGTGAGACTTTTACCGTCACCTGGCGCATGCGCAATACGGGCGATGAAAAATGGGGTGGGAAATATCGCCTTGTCCATATTCATGCCAATCAGGGCAGCACGTTGATGGCGAAAAAATCGAAATATAAAGTGAAGGATGTCGCCTCGCCTCCAAAAGTGCAGCCTGGGCAAGACGTTGAAATTACGCTGACGATGAAGGCTCCCAAGGCGCGAGACCGGCGTTACTTTACGGACTGGCAGTTAAGGGATAAACACGGGAATCTATTTGGCGATATCATGTGGTTCCGCATCGTGTCCGTCCCGCCACCGATAGATGATCCAACCGGTTTTCACGAAAGCAATAGTAAATATTTAGAAGATCACACCATTCCCGACGGCACATCTATGGAAGAAGGAACGCCATTCCTGAAACAGTGGTTGGTGCGGAACACGGGTGACCGCAAATGGAATGAGGGCTACCGACTCGTCTATGTCAATGGTGACACAAACATGACTGGTTCGGTGATGCATCGTGTGCCGGAAGCTGACCCTGGGGATGAAGTGATTTTATCTATAAACATGATTGCACCGCCGCAGCGAGACGAACCTTACATCAGCTCTTGGCGCATTCACGATGATCGCAACATTCCTTTTGGTGATCCTTTTTGGGTGAAGATGTTTTCTTCGCCGAAGGTGTCTGGTTTTGGCATCAAACCGTATTCGCAAAATGATTGGCGTTGGAAAAAACACAAATTGGGGCATGGGCCACAGACGTTTACCGAATTTGGCTGTCTGATTACTTGTTTTAGCATGATGCTTAGTGGCTTTGGTGAAGATTTAAACCCACTGAAGCTAAATAATCGCATTTTACAACTGCCTGCAAATGGGTTTAATGGCTCAGAGGTCTTTTTTCTGGCCCCTGCATTGGTGATTGATCATGTGAAATATTGGGGTAATTATCGCAGCAAACAAAACGCGAATATTCCACATTCATTTTATGATCCGAACCTGATTCAAAAGATTGATACTTATCTAACGCGGGGTGATGCGGTGATTGCGCAGGTGGATAAAGATCCAACTGATCCATACAATTTTCATGTGGAGCAGCATTGGGTGTTGGTGCTGGCGCGGCAAGGAAATGATTATTTGGTGCTAGACCCGATTGATGGCAAGCCGGTGTCGCTGTTGAGCAAATACGGCCGTCAAACCCGCCCGCAACGCGCCGAGGATGCGCTCAAAGATGCGATTCAGTCGGCCTTGTTTTACCGCTCAACCGAAACGGAGGATGAGGGTGAAAAGAAGGATGACGATGGGCAAAGCCAAATTGGTCCAGAAGAACTGGTTTATACAGGGCCAAAATGGCAGTTTGATCATTGTTTAATCGGACTTCATGATCGGGCCAACCGGCATCCACAGCCGGCAGATCACGCGATTGCGCGGGGCAAGTTTGAGTCGATTAAGGTGCAAAGTGGCGTGACCGTGGCAGAAATGAAGGGGTATAAAGCTAAGTTTTATTTGTGTAGATTGTTTGAGTCTTGGAACGGCCGTCACCTCTCCGTCAACAAATTCATTCAGGCTGTGTCACCCGATATTGCGCCGCTGATTGCTAATGGGGTGGAATATTTTGAATTCCACAATGAACCAAATTTGACACATGAAGGGTTGAAAGCAGCAGGTGTCCACGGTTCCTGGCGCAACGGGTCAGAATTTGCTAACTATTTCATCAAAGCCCGCAAACGGTTGCAACAGCGTTTCCCTGGCATCAAAATCGGGTTCCCTGGCCTGTCTCCGGGGCCAGATGCACATTACCAATTTGGGCATGATCGCGGCTTTCGCATGAACGATACTAAGTTTTTGCAAGGGGCTGACGCGGCGCTGCAAGCTGCTGATTTCATTTGTGTACATGCGTATTATTTGACAATGGATGAGGTGCGTGGTGCAGCTATTGAACAGGTGAAAAAGTTCAGGCGGCGCTTCCCCAAGAAGCTGATTTTTGTAACGGAGTTCAGCAATCCTGATCCCGAACACAAGATATCAGCGGCTGAAAAAGGGCGTCAAGCTAAGGAGTTTTACCGGCTGTGTGGTGAAATTCCGGGTGTTGGCGCGGCTTATTATTTCATTGTGTCGGGTTCGGGTTGGGATCATCAGGGGTTGAGACGGGATAGTAACGGCCGTTCTACCGGCATCATCGAAAAAATGTTTTGACCTTTTGCAAGAAACACGGAAAATCATTGAAAATACGTATGACAAAACACTATTTTGTCATACGAAAATAAGAGGAGACAAAATGGAAATCCAGGTAATCGAATTAGACCCTGAACAAGTGAAAGAGGCACCAACTGATGATTTCGGTTTTGGTGACAAGTTTGCCAATCGCATGTTTATTCAAAAATATAGTGTCGCAAAGGGGTGGCACGATGCCAAAATTGGCCCGTTTGAGCCTTTGACATTGTCTCCGGCAACGGCCGTTTTCCACTACGCTCAGGAAATCTTCGAAGGCACCAAAGCCTATCGCCGTCCAGACGGCAACATTAACCTTTTCCGTCCTTGGGACAACATGCGGCGATTTAACAGTTCTGCGAAGCGGATGGCGATGCCTGTTGTAGATGAAGAAGAACATTTGGCAGCCGTTGTGCAGCTTCTTGAAATGGAGCATGATTGGGTGCCTAGTAAAGCTG
>QQUD01001024.1 GCA_008501785.1 Chloroflexota bacterium | reverse complement strand
CTCAGTGCCTCCTTTTTGCTTTTACATGTAAAAAACCTGGATTTATGGGTTTGGTGGTATGGGTGTGCCTGAAAAACCGGGCGTTTTTGTCGGTGGTACTGATGTTGGTGGCGGTGATGTTGGTGGTACTGATGTTGGCGGCGGTGAGGTCGGAGGTGGTGATGTTGGTGGTGGTGATGTTGGTGGTGGTGATGTCGGTGGTGGTGATGTTGGCGGCGGTGAGGTTGGTGGCGAAGGGTTAGGGGTGTTTGTGGGTGATGAAGAATGGGGTGTATTGGTTGGCTGTGATGGAACAGGTGTTTGAGTGGTGGTTGGGTTTGTGGTTGGATAAGTTGGAACGGCCGTTACGCCTGTTGCCGTCATAGTCGGTGCTGGTGTTTCTGTTGCTTCACCGGTGCTGGTCGGTTCTGGTGTGGATGTGGCGGTTGGTGGGATGGGAGTAGGGGTGGGCGAAACGGCCGTTTTCGTCACTGTTGGCTCAGGTGTATCTGTTGCGGGTGCAGGTGTCGCCGTCGGCGGGAAAGGAATAATAACATCCAAATCACCATCATCTGGCACATACCCAGGCGTTGCTTCTAATGCTTTCCTGTCTAGCTCAGCCTGTTCAATCACATCAACCGATAAGGGCGCAAAAACAGGCAAATTGGTGTCCACTCCATAATTGGCTTCATTTTGCGCCAACATACTGGCCGAAACCGTATCGACTGGCCCCAAATTAAACGCCAACCAACCAGCAGATAAAATGCACGAGAAATTGATCAATAGTCCCAACAAAAACAAGAGCCAAATTTCGTAGGTAGGCCGACCATCTTCCCGAGATTTATTTAATTTCAGCTTCATGCTTTTCTACTACCAATGGGATGGAGACCGTAAATGTGCTGCCAACCCCAGATTCGCTTTCAACGGAAATATGACCACCATGTAATTCAACAATTGATTTGGTGATAAACAGTCCGAGACCGACACCGCGTGCTTCATAGTTTTCCACATTATGTGCCCGGAAGAAGCGATCAAATAAGTGCGGTTGATCGGCTGCGGCAATGCCAATACCATTGTCGGCAACTGACAAGAAGGCGGATTTTTGTTCGGTAAAAATAGTTAGCTTCACCTTGCCGCCACGAGGCGTATAGCTTTGTGCATTGCTCAGCAAATTATCCATTGCCCAGGCTAGGTGAGATATGTCTGCCAGCACAGGAATGTCTGCACTTGGCGATTCGATTTCCAGAAGTAGTTCTTTTTCGGTGAGCTTTTTACGCCATTTCTCAGCAATTTCGTTGACAAAACCATTGAAATTAACCTCGACACGATTCAAATTGAGCGTGCCAGCCTGAATTTCTGATATATTGATGAGCTGATTGATATGATGTTCTAGTTCCTGGCTGCCTTTATTTATTTTTTTGATAAAGGTAAGTTGACGATCATCTAGGTGCCCATTTGCTGCGCTTTTCATTAAGTCTGCATAAACTTTAATCACTGTCAAAGGCGTGCGCAGTTCGTGCGAGATGCTGGTGATGAAGGCATCTTTCAAATTGTCAGCCTCTACTTCACGTGTCACATCACGCAGCACCACAACAGACCCAATTTTTTCACCATTTGGGGTGGTTACGACTGCACCATTTGCACCTAAGATACGGTTGCCTACTTGATAGCGTCTGGGTTTGCGTGTTTGTATCACAGTTGAGAAGTTGGGTTCTTCAATGGCCCCATTGCCCAAGATAAAAGATTGGCTTAATTCACGCATTGGACCTAAGAAGAAGTCATGCGACATATCGGAAAGTAGCTGCTTGGCTGCTGGATTTAGCGTTACGATTTCATCGTCTGTGTTCATGACTATGACACCATCGGCGATACTATCAACAATGGCCTCTAATTCGCTTGCTTTTTCCAGCAGTTGGCGATTTCGTTGCCCAAGTGTTTCTGTCATCGTGTCAAAGGCAAGCGCGAGTTGACCAATTTCGTCTTTCCCTTGAATCCCAGATCTCTGTTCAAGATTGCCAGCGGTGACGGCTTTTGCTGTTTCTACTAATTGATGAATGGGGCTGGCAAGACGGCGAGAAATAATGAACCCACCGGTGAAGACGGCGATAGTTGCCAGTGAAAATATGACGACGAAGAGATTACGGCCGTTTATCACCGTCGTTACCAAAAAATTGCGTGGCAGCGCTACGCTAAACATACCAAATGATTGATTGCGCAAACGCCAATCGCCAAATGCAAGCTGATAAGATTGGTTGAGTACATCAAGCTGCCGCAATGGGGTTTGCGTTTCCGGGTTATCGACAATGACTGGGACAGTTTCTAATTGGGAGATGACTTGGGGGTAGAGGTCTGGTGATTCCGCAAAAGAGTCCATGAACTCTTCTTGACCCCCACCAAGGGTGGTTTGCAGGACTTTGCCCTGGCGATCATAAAAAGTAATGCGGGCCACGGCGTTCAGTGTCAAATCAATCGTCATTGAACGTAAATCTGTGCCGATTAAAACCGCCCCGACCTGTTTATCATTAAAAATCAACGGTCCGACTGTAAACACAAGAATACCGTCTGGTGTTTTACTCAGAAATACCTGCTTATCACCAAACTCATCGATATCGCCTTCTAGCACCTGGCGCACATCTTCAATGTTTGAGAGATCGGCAGATGAACGTTCGATGGGCAGTTCTCCAGGTCCAACGGGTTGCTGCCAGCCATAAACTTCGATGCCGTCCATGTCCAGCAATTCAACAGCATCGGCTCCACTGTTGACCATGATTTGTGGTACCAGTTCGGCTAATGACTCGCTATCCTTGTTGACAACCGCTTCTGACACGCCGATGGTTCCAGCAACCGTACGCAGCACCTGTAGGCGATCTTCTTCAGATTGCACAATGCCTTCGGAGACGATGCGACCCGCATCAATAAGTTGGTTGTTGATCCGGTCTTGAAATGAACTGGTGACGAGGTTGATTAATACAAAAGTGCCTACTCCAGCAATGACGAGTGTCAAAAGAAAGTAAGGCAGGATTATTTTGGCTCCAATTCCAAGTGTAGGCATGATTTTGGAGGCTTTAGCCATATTGTGTCGGAAAAATCGGTTTATAGACTCCATAATGAAATATGTTAAAAGATTTGACTGATAAAACGGGTAAATGGCACGTGAATAATAGGAGGTTTGGGGGATAATTTGCGGTTTGGGAATTACGATTTAGGATTGGGGGCAGGGGGCAAGGTGGGCGAGGGAAGTAGATTGCTATCTGATATGCTAAAAGCTGACAGCTGTCAGCTTTTTCCAAGGAGCTATTGTGTCTTATATTGATTGGATTCGTAGTAAGGTTGGGCATCGTAAAATATTCTTGGTGTATGGGACGGTGATTGTGGTGGATGAAAACGGACGTTTTCTCCTACAACACCGCACTGATTTTGATTTTTGGGGGTTGCCCGGTGGGGTGCTGGAATTGGATGAAGATATTGAAACGTGTGCGCGGCGCGAATTGCTGGAAGAAACGGGTTTGACTGTTGGTGGTTTGTCGCTAGTGGGCGTGTACACAGACCCGACGTATGATGTTGTCTATCCAAATGGAGATGCTGTACAGCAGTTCACGATATGTTTTGTGGGGCAGATGAACGGTGGGCAGTTACAGTCGGATGGTGTGGAAGCGTCTGCGCATCGGTTTGTGGAGGTGGCAGAAACGGCCGTTTACCCCATGCCCATCTGGTACAAAACCATGCTTCACGATTGGCAAACAGGCAACGTGCCCGCATTTTTGCCAGCTAACAAAAATGGGCAGCTTGTGGATCAGATCAAAAATGTACGATCGTTTATCGGTACTGATCGCTTAATTGCGGTGGGAGCTATGGTCGTCGTTCAGCGTGATGATGATACCCTGTTAATGATTCAACGGCGTGATACAGGCACGTGGGCATTTCCATCAGGGTACTCTGATTTAGGTGAAAATGTAGCAGAAACGGCCGTTCGTGAAGCATTCGAAGAAACAGGGTATCATATTCAAGTTGAGCGATTGATTGGTATTTATAGTAATCCGCAATTCCATTACAAATTTGAAAATGGAGATCAGGTAAAAAATGTTGGTGTTGTTTTCAAAGCATCCTTGAATGGCGGTGTTTGTGTGCCTGACCCTGCTGAAACGTTGGCAGTTAAGTGGTGGGCAGTGGAAGAGATTCTGCCTTGCATGAGTAAATTCTTTTATCCACTTGCAGAACAGATTATAAACCATCTTGATGATGGCGTGTTTGTGATTTAATCATGATTGATTTTCGGCGACGTGTGGTTCCGGTATTGCTCTTGCCCTTTGCATTATTGGGTGTGGCGACGGCTGGTTACATGATTATTGAGGGATGGTCGTTGTTCGATTCGCTGTACATGGCAGCAATCACGATGACAACGGTGGTGTTTGGTGAAGTGCGGCCGTTGTCGAGTAACGGCCGTTTATTCACCA
>QQUD01000867.1 GCA_008501785.1 Chloroflexota bacterium | reverse complement strand
GGTGGCTTGACAAGATTGCCCAATATATTGGCCTCAACTTGCAGATCACGCCACAAGATTTTGATTTGGATGGCGAGATGTATAACAGGGGCGGCCGTTTTGCCGCAGTTGAAGCATTGGGTGCAGATTGGTTGGATTTGTTAGACGAGATGAACCACAAATTGGTCATGTAGCGCGATTTGGTAAATCGCGTTTAAGAACGATTGACTAAATCATTCTACAAGGAATATGAATCAATACGATTACAAGCCAGCATATGAACGCAATTTGCCGCATATTCAACCACCGGGCGCAACATTGTTTGTCACATTTCGTTTGGCGGGTTCCATTCCCAGAGTTGTGTTGGAACAGTTTAAGCGAGAGGCTGAGGAACGAGAAAAAGCGATGAAACTAACGGCCGTTTCTCCCACCCCCTCATACCTCATTTACCAGGAGCAAAAACGCTATTTTGGGCAAGTCGATGCGTATCTGGACCTGGCAGCCAGCGGTCCGCAATGGTTGTGCCGACCTGAGATTGCTGAAATTGTTGTTGAAGCGATGCATTTTCGAGACGGGGAGGTGTTTGATTTGGATGTGTTTTGCGTGATGTCCAATCATGTCCATGTGGTGTTTAGGCCGCTCGAAAAAGAGGATGGTGGTTATTATGCGCTGCAAAAAATTATGCATTCACTGAAACGGCATACTGCGCGAGGAGCAAATAAGATTTTAAAGCGAAAAGGTGCTTTCTGGCAGCATGAAAGTTATGATCATGTGGTACGGGACCGGCAGGAATGGGAACGGATTGTAGCTTATGTGTTGAATAATCCGGTCAAAGCAAGGTTGGTCGAGAATTGGGAAGATTGGCCCTATACGTTGTTGAAAGAGGCGTAGGACGATTTGGTAAATCGTCCCGAAGCCGCGATTTACCAAATCGCGCTACGGAAGGAAGCAGTTATTGGTTGAGATGAATGCGGAAATGGTCGCCTAATACTTCTCGCTCAGTACCAAATATGATACTATAAGGTGGGATTCAATGGGTAAGAAGGAAAAGCTTCTGGCGAAAATGCATCAAAAGCCTAAAAACATACGCCCAGAAGCGTTAGAAGGCGTTTTGATTTGGCTGGGATTTGAGAAACGACAGGGTAGATGAGTAAAAAACAGGCACAGAAAACGGCTGATGATTATTTGAAATCGCCGTATACCATCGAAGTTTTCCGAGATGCAGTAGATGATGAATCAGGTTGGGTAGCACGGGTAGTGGAGCTGCCCGGATGCTTGACGCAGGGAGATACGATTGTGGAGATGGCCGAGATGCTGGATGATGCGATGCGGACCTGGATCGCATCTGCGCTGGCGGATGGCGATCCCATCCCTGAACCACGTCCGTTAACAGATTACAGCGGTAAATTTGTAGCGCGTGTGCCTCGTTCTTTACACCGAGAATTGGTGCAGGCTGCCAGTTGTGATGGGGTGAGACTGAATGCTTTTGTGAATATGGCGTTGTCTAAAGCGGTTGCCCAAACAACACAACACGGATAGATTGCAATGATGACGACGAACGGAAATGAGGAACGGCCGTTACCAGATGAGATGAATAAGGCGCTGGCCATATGATACAATAACTTCGTCCGTATGATGTGCAATGAGGTGAAAAATGCTATATCAAGAATTAGTCCTATCCGCTAAGAAATTACCACTTGAACAACGTCTCTCATTAATGGAGATCCTGGCGCAGTCTTTGCGTGCTGACTTGTCCCCAAAAGCAGAACAGGAGGATTGGCGGCAGATCTCTGTGCAGGGGTTGAGTGCTGCCTATGGTGATGACGAACCGGCGTATCCCGCATCTTTAATCAAGGAGCCAAATCCAACATATGAAAGCAAGTGATATTGTTCTAACCCCCATCCCGCAGGCCGATGGACAGATGAAAAACCGTCCGGCACTGTTGCTTTGCAAGATGCCGCCGTTTGATGACGCTTTGGTTTGTGGCATCAGTACGCAACTGCGACATGAAGTTGTTGGCTTCGATGAACTGATTGTACAACAAGACGATGATTTTACGGGCAGTGGATTGGTAGCTGATTCTTTGATTCGCCTTGGCTTTTTAGCCGTTATCCCCCAAAGTAGGCTCATGGGAAGCATTGGTGCTGTGGGTTTGAACCGACATAAACGCTTGTTAAAAAATTTGAGCGAACATCTCTTGATGGGGGCGGAGCAAAGGTAGACTCCCCCTGCCGTTAATTGTGCCAAACATGGATACACAACAAAAATGAAGACGAACGGAAATGAGAAACGGCCGTTACCCAATGGTTGGATATGGACAAAACTAGAATCGATCATTGTAAATCATGATGGTCGCCGGATTCCTGTGCGTAAATCAGACCGTGCCGAGATGCAGGGCGAATACTCTTATTACGGGGCATCGGGAATAATTGACCATGTTGATGATTTCCTCTTTGATGGTGAATTCTTGCTTCTTGCAGAGGATGGAGCAAATTTGTTAAGTCGTTCCACCCCGATTGCATTTCAAGCTCGCGGAAAATTTTGGGTAAACAATCATGCACATGTGATGCAGACAAAAAATGGATTACCTTTAAGTTATCTGGAGCATTACTTGAATAGCATTGATTTGGCAAGTTTTATTACTGGCACAGCACAGCCAAAACTCACCCAAAGAAATATGAACAAAATTCCTGTGCCCATAGCTCATCTTGCTGAACAAAATCGTATTGTAGCTGAAATTGAGAAACAATTTACGCGGTTGGATCAGGCGCTGGCTTCGCTGAAGCGGCTGCAAAGCAACCTGGCTCGCTACAAAGCCAGTGTCCTCAAAGCGGCCTGTGAAGGGCGGCTGGTTCCCCAAAATCCCAAGGGCAACGAAGTTGCACCTGAGCCTGCGCAGCAGCTCCTCGCACGCATCCTCGCCGAACGCCGCGCCCAATGGGAAGCACAGGAATGGCAAAACCTGATTGTCAAAGCGCAGAAGAAAGCAGCCCAAGCCCAGCGCAAAGCACAAGGCCTGCCCGCCTGCATCAAAGATTTGCAGCCGGGTGAGTGGGAATCAATACTGGAAGCAGATTATGCGCGTTATCTGCCGAAAAATGATAAGTGGAAGGAGAAGTATAAGGAGCCGGGTGGGGTGGAAACGGCCGTTTTGCCTGACTTGCCGATAGGGTGGGTGTGGAGCAACATGCAAATGTTGATTATCGATGGCCCGACAAATGGTCTATATTTGCCTAAATCTAAATATGGGAAAGGTATACCAATTCTCCGTATAGATGATTATCAGGCAGGAGAAAGTCGTTCGTCAGAAGAACTACGGAAAGTTGAAGCAAGCCAAGCAGAAATCCAAAGATACAGTTTGGGCAAACAAAACTTAGTCATAAATCGTGTAAATAGTCCCTCGCACCTTGGGAAAAGTCTTGTTGTTGAAGAACGCAATCTACCATCTCTATTTGAATCCAATATGATGCGAATTGAATTATCTAAAAATCTTTCTCCTTACTATGTAGACTTCTATCTTCAATCAGTTGAGGGGCGTAAATGTTTAATCAGTAATGCAAAATGGGCTGTGAATCAAGCAAGTATAAATCAAGGAGATGTTGGAAGTACGCCAATCCCAATACCTCCACTCGCCGAACAAAAACGCATCGTTGCAGAAGTCGAGCGGCGGCTGTCCGTCATCACCGCCACCGAACAAGCCATCACCACCAACCTCGCCCGCGCCGAACGCCTGCGCCAATCCATCCTCCACCGCGCCTTCACTGGCCAACTCATCCCACAAACTGAGGGGGCTGCATGAGCGGAAAAGGATGTCCGTTACGAAGCATTTTATTCAACGAATCAAATCCCCGAAAGAGAGTCTAATATGTTATATCCGGTAGAAAAATTACTTGAGGGTCGTGGTAAACCTCTTTGCTCCCAACATGATGAAAAGGTCAAAGATGCCTTAATAAAGATGGTAGAAAATAATTACAGTCAACTTCCTATTGTTGATAAAGAAGGAAATTTGACTGGCGTTATTGCCGAGCAAACAATTACACGCTCTTACTACCATCTTGGGGAAGAAATTTCTGTTCTAGACCTATCAGTTGAACATTGCCAAGAACCTGCCAGATCATTAACCATCGATAGCGATCTGTTTGACGTTCTCGATCAACTAAAATCCACTTATGCAGTTGTTATTGTTGATGACCGAAAACCAACAGGCATCCTCACTGATTATGACACGATTCACTTTTTCCGAGATTTGTATGAAGGCCTCATTCTTGTTGAGGATATCGAAATCAACTTGCGTCAAATTATTGAATCTGCATTTCCCACCCAAGAAGAATTAGACAATGCGTTGATTATTACTTCTGGTGCTAATAAACGTGATCCATCCAAACCAAACAAATCATATGACCGAATGACGTTTGGAGGTTACATATACTTCATTAAAAACGAAAAGATATGGC
>QQUD01000560.1 GCA_008501785.1 Chloroflexota bacterium | reverse complement strand
GATGCGCACATCACCTAATGACACCCCGCTCAATGCTGCCAAAGATTCCGCTCGCGCCCGCGCATTGGCAATCGCCAGTTCACGCGCTTTTGCTTCCAGCGCTGCCGGTTCCGACACAGAAAAGTAGACGCCATAGATATTGTTTGCACCGGACTCAATTGCCGCCGTCAAGATGTCACCCACGGTCGTGATGTCCCGAATGGTGATATTGACTTGATTAGAGACGCGATAACCGGCAATCCCTTCTGGTCCATTTTCACCATAGAGTTGTTCGGCCCACAAGCTGTAGTTGCTTGTCTGAATGTCTTCGGGGGCGATGCCTTGTCCCTTCATGGCGGTAATGATGGCCTGAATGGTGCTTTCATTTTCGCTTGTAACCGCACTCACTTCTTTGGCAAATGTATCAACACCAACGGTGACATTTGCCCGATCTGGCTGACCGAAGGTTTTGCCAGTGCCGATGACGGTGATGCCAGCATTGTTGCTTTGATTGGCGGTGGTTGCTTGTGAAACGGCCGTTTCCCCAACCCTTTCTCCGCCGCCTGCCGTGGTACACGCTGTGAGTGTAACGGCCGTTAACACCACCACCAGTAACAGTCCGGCCAGTTGCTTTATTCGCCTTGTAGCTGATTTCATCTAAATCCAATCTCCTTTTGCAATTAAACTCCAATGTAAATAGGACGCAGATTGCTACCTGCGGTAGCTTCGCAGATGACGCTGATCTGAAAAAGAAAAATCTGCGTTAATCATGTAAATCTGCGTCCCATTTTCTTAATTCGTGGTGCGCTTTTGCGCATGTTGTCTCCTGTGTTTTGAGGTTGAGACAGTTTGAATGATTGTCGAGATTATAGATCAATGACACATCCATCACATCGGCGGAATGATTGATATCCGATATAATAAAAGATGTGCTTTTTTCAGAGCCGAGAATAAGACAAATGATTTAGTTTTAATCAACCCGATTCTTTTTGAATGAGGGAAATGTCAGGCGTTTCTGGCGCGATGTTAAGGTAACGCAACCCGTTTTCAATCAGAAGTTTAGCTAGATCAGCAGGGGCTGCACCTTGCAAAGGAATTTGCCCGCCAGCCATGGTGCCATGCCCACCGGCAGTTCCCTCCCCGGCAATAATTGCCAATGCTAAAGACCCCGCGCCTCCTTGCCGATGGCGGCTGCGCACGGCTAGAATAAGATGGTCTTTGTACTTGCCCAGGCAGATCACCCATTGCACACCCTCTAATCGAAGCAGTAAATCCGCAATTTCTGCCGCAAGATCAGGATATTGCATGGGGCCAATGTAAGCTGAGACGGCATCTTTATTGACACGAGCTGCCTGTAATGCACCGGCAAGGCTTTGGAAATAGGTAGCCGATACCTGCGCCCGCTCAATTTCTACCAATGCTTTGGCATCAATTTGGGGCTGCAAGTAAAAATACGCAGCCGCATCAGCCAGACCAGCGCCCCGACTTAAACCCATTGTGTCTGTTTTGATGCCGTAAAAAAGCGCGGTGGCAATATGGGTGGGTAATGTGAGTTTTGCGGCTTGCAAGTACTCGGTAAGGATGGTGGAACTCGATCCGACATTGGCTCGCACATCAGCAAAGGGGACATCAGCCGTTTCAGGGCGCAGCGGATGATGATCAATGACGACGCTTGCTTTGTCTGTGCTGGTCAATGGATTATTGCCAGTGCCTGGTTGGGTATCGACCAGGGCCATAAAGGGTGAATGTCTATGATCTGATGCGGTGAAGTGGCGTAACGGCCGTTTCAAGTACCGCACCAATGCCTTATTCTCAGCCCGACCAATGATCCCCAGATAAGCAATATCAACCGCCAAGCCCAGCTTCTTCTCAGTCAGCAGATAACGCAAGGCAACCGCACTGGCAATTGCATCCGGGTCTGGGTCGTTGTGCGGCACGATCAGCAGCTGTTTTGCATTAGAAACGGCCGTAAACAATTCTTCTAAAAATTCTGACATCAACAAACACCTCAGACAGAGGCGGTCTCGGAGACCGCCTCTGTCAAATCACTTAACCTGAAGTTGGTTCAATCTTGATAATATACCATGTGCCTTCATCATCACCTTGTAACGTGAACAAGCGTTTCTGTATCACGTCATCTGCAAAATGCAATGTCACCAATACCTTTGCCTGCCCATCGGCCGTATTCTCTAGCCATGTTGCATCAAAGCTGCGGTAGACATCACTCACAGCTAAAAGATGAAGTAATGCCTGGTAATCAGCACCGCCCTCTAACATCTCCTCACTGAGGTAAGGCAGACTGCTGGCCCCTGACCTGTCTCGAATCAGCGTCGCCAGGAAGCTAGTGGTGACCTCAATCGAGTTATAAGCAGTCGCTTCAGGATCATGAATAACAACGGCTGCGACCATGCGCTGCAATACAGGACGCATAGCGTCTAACGCTTTAACCGTATCGGCGACGGCATAAAAATCATAGACACGGCGGTCCGAGCGGACAAGGATATGCGTTTCTGCATTGATTGCTGCACCATTGTCGCCAATCTGCTGGAACGTGTATTGTGTCCCTTGTGACCACCCTAAGCTGATGGGCTGCTGGCTAATGGCTTGCCGGTTAAGGGGCAAAAGTACGTCGTCATTTTCAATGTCACCTAAATCAGCCCAGCGAACCCCGACTCCAGGTAGCCCCAGGTCGTCTGGCGACCAGACCCAATCTTGACCGGCTTGTATCCACTCACTAGGGACATCCAGGGTCATATTGATGGGCGAAATATTAATCCGTTCCCATGTTTTAACGTCGGCCAGGGTAGCAGAAGTGATAATTTGGTCAATTTGCCATCCCGCATCGGACCGCACCAACGTTAACCAGCGGGGATTGTCACCTTCGCGCCACAGCCCAGGTTTTTCCAAATGGGGTGTGGTAAACAAACGGATATAGAATGTGATTCGCTCGTCACTGGCGCGAACCGGCTGTAGGGTCGTCACCGTCACCCGTCGTAACCCTGTAGAAATAGGCGTGAGGGCATCAGCGGTAAATGTTTGCTGCGCGTTGCTCGTCAGTAAAGCCAGCGCTACATCAAGCTGGTCATTGGCGAGCGCCTGATAGTAATTGATAATCGCAAATTCTGCTTTTAGTAAGTCACGCGTAACGGCCGTTTGCACCAAATTATGCTGCGCAATATTTTTGATGCGCCACGCGTCATTTTCCTGAACCAGCCGGAATATGGCATACGTGGGTGCCTCGTAGTTGAAGATGGCCCGAATAACCGCCCCATCAATCAGACTGTTGTCAGTCAGATCAGACAGGTCAAAGCTGGGGACTTCATCACGAATACCCACAATGGTTGGCAGCGGACGCCCGTCGTTAACGGCCGTTTGCAAATCCTCACTGAGATATTGACCACTTTCGGCTGCCGTCAAACCATTTTGCAAGGCAGTTAAGAAATCGAAAACCACCTGCATGTGGGGTGTCATTTCACTTGGCATCGGTGTGTTGGTCACCGGGATGGGTGTGGGGGACGCCTCTTCAATGCTTGTACTCGTTGGCACACCTGGTGCTGAAAGCGGTTTTTTCTCAAGGGTAGCGGTGGGTAAGATTGTGGCAGTTGCCAGGGCTGTCACCGGGGCATCCGCAGTAGAAGGCTGTTGGCAGGAAACGGCCGTTATTATCAATAATAAAGCAAGACCTGTCGCCAATATAATTCGCCAATAACTAATTTGACCCATTTGTAACATCTCCAAAAAAAGATTATCGACTTTTCGATTTCCCCGGAACTCGAAGTTTCCGGGGAATTATTTGGTACTAGCATAGCTTTTTTGAACGCAATCCACATCGGAGACAAGCTGTATCCATCCTAAGTCTTTTGACGTAACTTGGGATTCACCAAATACAAAAAAGCCCCACCAAAATAAATCTGACAGGGCTTATTATCATCAATGTCATAAAATAATTGAGCCATCTTCCGATGAGAATGAATCTCGCCGAAGATAGCTCGTTAATTCACTCTTCTTCTCTCCAGCAGTATGTTACCGCTCAACATAAGTATATGCTTTTGCACGATACTGCACATCATAAAAATGACGTATTCTGAATTGCCGCCTCTATTACAAATGACGTAGTTGTCATCAAATTTATATCAGACATTGTTCACAAGCAGCAGGGGGATTTCCCCAAATCACCTGCTGGTATTATACCGGCCAGAAAACTCCACCATGCTCTGGGAAAATGCGTGATTATCGGTAATGATGAGTTTTCGCTGCGTATCGATATGATAAACTAAATGTTTAAGCTCCACCGATTCAGGCAGCAGCGAGATAAGCACATCACTATGCCCAAGTGGAATAATCCGCGTGATGATGTTTTGCTTACGGATAAATTTGCCATTGTCTACATCAAAGAGGAAGGTATAGCCTGTGGCTCGAACAGCGATGGGGGTAACAGTTTCTACCTCTCCTACAAA
>QQUD01000265.1 GCA_008501785.1 Chloroflexota bacterium | reverse complement strand
AAAAAAGCCGGGAATTTGAGGTTCGCCCAGGCCCTATCCATGCACAAATTGTGCTGGTAGATGAAATTAATCGGGCAACCCCAAAAACGCAATCTTCATTATTAGAGGCAATGGAAGAGCGGCAGGTAACGGTAGATGGCACTACCTATGAGCTGGAATCGCCATTCATGGTGCTGGCTACACAAAACCCGATTGAATATGAAGGCACGTTCCCCCTACCTGAGGCGCAGCTTGACCGGTTTATGCTGCGGATTCATATTGGGTATCCAAACAAAGAGCAAGAAATTGAGATTTTGGATCGGCAGCAGCATACGCACCCTCTAGAGGCTTTGGAGCAGGTTGTGTCGGTTGAAGAGTTGATGGCGGCACAAACGGCCGTTAAAGAAATCTACATCGATGCTTTGGTGAAAGAATATATTGTTGACATTGTGCGGCAGACGCGAGAGCATCCTGATGTGTATTTGGGGTCTAGTTCACGTGGCGCGTTGGCCATTTATCGTCTCTGTCAGGCACGCGCGTCGATATTTGGGCGTGATTATGTGCTGCCTGATGATGTAAAAGCACTCGCTGGCCCTGCGTTGGGGCATCGCATTATTGTAGGGCCTGCTGCTCGAATTAAAGATGTGGAACCGGAAGAGATTGTACAAGATATTTTGGACAAACTACCTGTTCCTGGTGCGCAAGTAAGAGCATGAAAAAGCGACTAAGCTTTTTGAAAGAACGACGAACGGCCGTTCTCTTTCTAAGCCTGTCAGCGTTATTGGGCGGGCTGCTAACGGGTCGAGACCTGATGTTCAATCTGGCTTATCTGCTAGGCTTCTTGCTCATCTTGTCGTTTGTTTGGGCATGGATCAACATTCGGTTTGTGCATTTGTCACGCGTGACACGCACCCGACGCACACAGGTGGGACGGCCGTTAGAAGAACGCTTTATGGTGCGCAACACCAGCATCTTGCCTAAACTGTGGCTTGAAGTTCGAGATTTCTCAACATTGCCAGGGCATTTCTCCAGCTATGTCGTTAGCAATTTGGGGAACAGGAAACAGCACAGTTGGCGTGTCACAACCATTTGTCGGGAAAGAGGTCGCTACCAGCTTGGTCCCATGCGTCTTACTACGAGCGATCCATTTGGCCTCTTCACCATGCGGCGCGATCTGACGCCCACAACCAATGTGGTCATCTACCCAATGACGTTTGACATTCATCAATTTGCGCTGCCGGTGGGGATGCTGCCAGGAGGCGATGCACTGCGGCGACGCACGCATTATGTCACAACCAATGCGTCTGGGGTGCGCGATTATGCACCGGGTGACAGCTTCAGCCGCATTCATTGGCGCAGCACAGCTCGCCGCAATCGATTAATTGTGAAAGAGTTTGAGCTAGACCCGCTGGCAGACATTTGGATCGTGCCAGATATGGCCATTTTTGATCATGTGAATGCGGAACAGGACCAAGACGAAAAAATCCAAACAAGCGGCAACTTACCACCCTGGATGCAATTGGATGAATTTACACTACCAGAAAACACGGAAGAATACATGGTGACAATTGCAGCTTCGTTAAGCCAGTATTTTATTCGTCGGGATCGGGCTGTGGGCATGATGGCATACGGGCAGCGCAGTGAAATTTTGCAGCCAGACCGGGGTGAACGGCAGATGAATCGCATTTTGGAAACGCTGTCGGTGCTGCGAGCAGAGGGGCAAATTCCGATTTCAGGCATGATGAATGCAGAGTTAAAGATGTTTCCACGTGGGACAACGGTGATTGTGATAACACCAACGGTGCGTGAAGCGTGGGCAACGTCGGCGCGGCAGCTTGTGCGGCGCGGTCTGCGTGTGGTCACTGTTTTGATTGACCCTGAGTCGTTTGGAGCCACGCGATCATCTGTGCCGCTGGCGAATTTGCTGCAGGCAAATGGGATGGTCACGTACATTGTGCAAAATGGGGATAATTTAACGGCCACGCTGAGTCGTCCACAAAAACAGGGGTCTTTCGCGACGGTTATTTAAAATTCTCGTAGGTCAAGACGCTGTCTTGACTTGGTATGTGAATTGTACGCACTGGACAAAACAGCGTTTTATCCTACGGTTTTCAGGAGGGTGATCAAACGAGATGTCTTCACAGCAGCGAAATATTACGATAACGGCCGTTATTCTTCTTGCACTTATTTTGCTCTGCTGGGGCACGTTTGTTTTGGGATCAAATCTTGTTGATCGTTTTCAAAATCCTGAGCCACCAACGCCAGCACCAACTGTTGATGCCTATCCTGGTTTACTCATTATTGATGTTTTTCTCGATAGTCCGGGGGCGCGGGCTGGTTTGCAAGCAGGGCAAATCATTGTGGAAGCAGACGGAATATCCATGAACACGCCGCTTGATTTGCAAGGAGTGATCGCAACCAAACAGTCGGGGGATATAATCAACTTGATTCTGTTGGTTGATGGTGAACGGCGTCAGACTGAAGTTTTTCGCGGAATTGATCCACCGTATTTGGGCATTGAAATCATTGAAAATGGTCCGGATGGTACAATTCAGTTAGAAACCCCAACACCTGAAGGCGAAGTGATGGCAGAAGAAACGGCCGTTCCCTCCACACTGGATGCCACTCAACTAGGATTGGCTGTGATTGCTGCTGTGCTGCCCAACTCACCAGCGACCGCAGCTGAGTTAGCTGTAGGGGATGTGATAACGGCCATTGATGGCAATGCCATTCTCACAGGCGCAGAACTCGTCCAGGCAATTAATGAAAAAGCGGTCGGAGACGCGATACGTCTCACCATTCGGCGTGGACCAGATACCCTAACTTACAGCATTGTTTTGGCTGCTTCCCCCGATGATGCAAACCGTGCATTCCTAGGCATTGAATTGCACACGGAATAATGATGAATTGTGAAGTGCAAATGACTTTGCACTTCACAATTCATTATTCTTAGTAACCGTTCGGAAATAAAATAGCGGTTTCGGAACCGAACGGTTACTTTAAGCCCATTCGCCAATTCCATAACTTATTTGCGAATGGGCACTTGATCTTTCGCTCCGTCGATCACAATTACATATTCCCCGCGTGGCTCAGTTGTTTCAAAATGGGCAATGAGTTCAGAAAGGCGGCCTCGCTGGACGGATTCGTAGAGTTTGGTGAGTTCATTGCAAACGGCCGTTTCCCGATCCCCATACACTGCCAACGCATCTGCCAAAAACGCTTTCAACCGGTAAGGGCTTTCATAAAAAACCAGCGTGTGCGGCGCATTGACATCTACTTCAAAAAAACGCTTCCGTTTGCCACTTTTGCGCGGGGGAAACCCCCGAAATGTAAACGAATGTGAGGGCAATCCAGATAAAACCAAAGCCATAATCAGCGCAGTCGGTCCGGGAATTATCGTCACCGGCGCCTCTGCTTCCACAGCACGGCGCACCAGCGAAAAGCCTGGGTCAGAAATACCAGGCGTTCCCGCATCTGAAACAACAGCAACCGACTGGCCCGCTTCTAACATGCGAAAAATCTTTTCACCTGCTTTTTGCTCATTGTGCTCGTGGAACGGGATCATTGGTTTTTTGATTTCAAAGTGATGCAGCAAAAAGCCGGTTTTGCGCGTATCTTCACACGCCACCGTATCTACTTCACGCAGCGTTTCTAAAGCACGTAATGAAATATCAGACAAATTTCCAATGGGTGTGGACACAAAATACAACATATTATCGTTCTTCATGCAGCGCTTGATGAATTAAATCGGCTAATGATTCAATTGAAAAAGGCTTGCGCAACCAGGCAACGTCTTGATTATCTGACCAAAATGATTGTTCTTGTTCTTTGGTATAGCCACTCATCAAGATAATATTGACATGTGGGTATATGTCGCTGATCTTTTGATACAGTGCAAACCCACCTAATTCTGGCATCACGACATCTGACAAAACAACTGACACGTCAGGATATTGCGGCAATTTTATAAGGGCATCAAGCCCATTCTCTGCCGTCACAACATCGTAATTAAGCATTTTCAATATCTCTTCAATGACAGTTAATGCGGATGGATTGTCCTCTACTACAAGAATGGTTTGACCTGCCCCTTGCGGAACGGCCGTTTCACTTCTCCCTATATCAGGCTGAACAGATTTGAATGATGGAAAATATACAAAAAATTCAGTCCCGATATTCTCTACGCTTTTGCACCGGATAAATCCCTCATGCTGCCGCACAATGCCATATGCTTGCGCTAACCCCAGTCCAGTCCCTTTACCTGGTTCTTTCGTCGTAAAAAACGGCTCAAAAATTTTCTTATGCACATCAGGAGACATCCCAATACCGGTATCTTGGACCCGAATGACATTCCACTCGCCAAGGTGCATTTCCGATACTGGGGCCATATCGCCAGGGGCTAATATCATCTTTTCCAAAACAAATCGTAGTGTGCCCCCGTTGGGCATGGCATCCCGTGCATT